>JAWVEW010000429.1:0-4354 GCA_033856495.1 Miltoncostaeaceae bacterium
CGCCCGGACGCTCGCGATCGGCTCGGTCAGCGTGCAGGCGGCGCGCCTGATGGCGGCCACGGAGGCGGCGCTCCATCGCGGCATCCAGGCTGCGCGCCCCGGCAACCACGTGGGCGACATCGGCCACGCGGTGCAGTCGGAGGTGGAGGCGGCCGGGTTCTCGGTCGTCCAGAGCCTGGTCGGCCACGGGGTGGGCCGCTCAATGCACGAGGAGCCCCAGGTGCCCAACTTCGGGCGCCCCGGCGCTGGCCCGGAGCTGGCGGCGGGGATGGTGATCGCGATCGAGCCGATGGTGAACGCCGGCCGGCACGAGGTCGTGATGGCCGACGACGGCTGGACGATCTCGAGCGCCGACGGCAGCCTCTCCGCGCATTTCGAGCACACCGTGGCGATCACCGCCGACGGACCGCGCATCCGGACCCGGTCCGCGCCCGCACAGGCGCGCGCGGCCGCGGGCGCCGGCTAGGCCGCCGCCCGCGCGCGCTCGTCGCCGGGGCACCGGGGCCGAGGCGAGCTGCGCGGACGCACCCGCCCCGGACGAGCGTCAATCGGGGTGCCCGGATTTGAACCGGGGACCTCTCCGACCCGAACGGAGCGCGCTACCAAGCTGCGCCACACCCCGCTCCGACCCGGGAATGGTAGCCGACGGAACCGCGGGCGGCCAGCCGGGCCAGCCCGGCGCTGCATCCCGACCCGCGAACGGTTCGTCGCGGGGAGCAGGGGGGCGTTGTCGCGGTGGATGGGAGAGGATACCGTCGGAGACCCGGCATCGTCCCGGCCGGTCAACACGCCCCGATGACGAACTCGCCCCCCCATCCGGTGCCGACCGATCGCGGTCGGGCGGACCCGCCCCCCCACCCACCGCCGACCGATCGCGGTCGGGCGGGACCGCACTGGCGGCGGGCGTTCGCGCGCCGTCCCTGGGCCTTCGAGGTGCTCCTCTTCCTGCTGGCGCTGCTGGTCTACCAGGCCTCCCGGGCGATCCTGATCGGCGACGACGCCCGCGCCTTCGCCAACGCGGCGGAGATCATCCGCTGGGAGCGGACCTCCGGCCTCTACGTCGAGCTCAACATCCAGCAGTTCATCCTCACCCACCTGAACCTGACGAAGGCCCTCAACTACTTCTACGTCTACGCGCACTGGGTGGTGACCGCCCTGTTCTTCGTCTGGCTCTACCGGCGCCGGCCGGCCGCATACCCCTACGTGCGCAACGGGTTCTTCGCGGCCAACGCGATCGCCCTCGCGGTCTTCATCGCGTACCCGGTCGCCCCGCCGCGGCTGCTCGGCGGAGCGTTCGTGGACACGCTGGGCCGGATCAGCGACATCGACCTCCACGCGGGGCGGCTCTCCAGCCTTTTCAACCCCTACGCGGCCGTGCCGTCCATGCACTTCGGCTATGCCCTCATGGTCGCGGCCGTGGCGGTCGTCCTGGTGCGCTCGTGGACCCTGCGGCTGGGTGTGATGGTGTATCCGGTCGTGGTCTTCATCGCCATCACCGGCACCGCCAACCACTACGTCCTCGACTCGGTCGCGGGCAGCGTGGTGGTGGCCGCCGGGTTCGTCGTCGTCGCGGTCTGGATGCGGGTGCGAAGCCGCGGCCGCCCGGCCCACGCGACGATGCCCTCGGGCCCGTAGCGGGGGCCGCCGCCCTCACGCGGCGGTGTCCCCCATGTCCGCCGCCTGGGCCCGGGTCGTGAGGAACTGGACGCGGTCGGCGAGGATCTCGGCCGGACGGGCGCCGGAGGCGACCCGTCCCTCGACCGCCACCCGGTGGCCCGGCCGAAGGTACGTCCGGCAGGCGGCGGCCTGGGCGCCGCGCACCTGCACGCTCAGCCGCTGGGGCTCGCCTCCCGCCCGTCCCGCCAGGACGAGCGCGAAGCGCGCCTGCCCCTCGCCGTCCGGCTCGATCGTCGAGCCCACCTCACCGATCAGCGCCGCCAGATTCATCGCTCCACCTCCTCGTCGTCCCGACACCCAGGCTAGGGAGCGGGGGCGCACCGATGGCCCCACGGGCGTCACGGAGGATGCGCGGGAGTGTGCCGGCTCGCGCTCCGCGTCCCTCCGCGTCGTACCCGCCCGCCCGTCCGCCTTGATTCGCCTCGGTCCGCGGCGATACCCTCTCTCCATGGAAGCGCCCGACGTCGACCCGGCCGACTGAGCGGCTGGGATGCGGCGTCTGTGAGCCAACTGGTCGAAAGTTCTCAAGCCCGTCGAGTTGCTCGGCGGGCTTTCTTTTGCCCCGCTCCCGACCCGCGCCGCCCCCGGCGCGCCTCGACGCGAGCGGGCTCGATCACGCCCGAGGAGGTCCGAGTGGCCAATCACCTCACCCCTGCCGAGCTCTCCGAAGCGCTGGGACTCGAGAGCAAGGAGATCGTCCGCATCTGCGTGGAGGAGTCCGTCCCCATCTACAACGGCCGGATCGACAAGACCCTCTTCGCCCATTCCCTGATGGCGGCCGGACACCCGGTGTCGGAGTCCGCCCGCATGCTGCTCCAGCCGGCCGGATAGCGGCCGTCGCTCACCCTGCCGCCCGGCGAGCGAGCCTCGCCCGGGCGGCCCTCGTGCTCGCGCTCGCCGGCGCCTGCGTCGCCCCGGTCACCGCCGCGTCCGCCGGTCCGGCGGCCCTCCGCGCCACGCTGAACACCTGGACGGCGGCGAACCCGCTCACCAGCGCGCTGGTGTGGCGCCTGGACCCAGCCGGGCCGGTTCCGATCCTCGCCTGGCGGCCCGACGTGGCCCGGGCGCCGGCCTCGACGATGAAGCTCGTGACGAGCGCGGGATCCCTGCTGGCGCTCGGTCCCGAGTTCCGCTTCACGACCGGGCTGTACGCCGCCCCGGGCGCGGTCAGTGCCCGGGGCGTGGTGCGCGGGCCGCTCTACCTGCGCGGCCAGGGCGATCCGGTCCTCGCCACGCCGGCCTATTCCCGCACCTTCCTCGGCGGTCGCGGCACGCCGCTCGGGCTGCTGGGCGGCCGCCTGAAGCGGGCGGGCGTCGTGGCGGTCCGAGGCCCGATCGTCGCCGACGAGGGCTTCTTCGACGGGGCCCGCGGCGGACCGCTGTGGAAGTCCTCGTACGCGTCCGAGTGCCCGCCGCTCTCGGGACTCGCGGTCAACCAGGACACGGCGGGCGACCGCGGGTGGCCGAACGTCGGGAGCCCGCCCATCGCCGCCGCCCAGCGGATGCGGCGTGTGCTCGCGGCGGTGGGCATCCGGCAGCGGGGCGAGCTCGTGGCCGGGGTGACGCCGGCCGGCACCACGCCGGTCGCGATCGTCCGCTCGCAGCCGCTGCGCGTGATCCTGCGCCTGATGAACCCGTCGAGCGACAACTTCATCGCCGAGACCCTGGCCAAGGACGTCGGCGCGTACACGGAGGGCCGCGGCACCACGGCGGCCGGCACGGCGCACACCGCCGCGGCCCTGCGCGCGCTCGGGATCCTCGGCTCCGCCGACCGCCTGGTGGACGGCAGCGGCCTCTCCCACTCCAACCGGCTGTCTGCGAGCACGCTCGTCCGCCTGCTGACGACCGCGATCCAGACCCGCTCCTGGGGGGTCCCGCTCCTCAACTCGCTGCCCCGGGGCGGTCAGGGCACGCTCATCCGGCGCTTCACCTCGGCCTCGCTGCGCCACCGGGTCCGGGCGAAGACCGGCTACATCAACGGCACCTCGGCGCTCGCGGGCGTGGTCACCAGCACATCTGGCAGGCGCTACGCGTTCGCCTTCCTGATGAGCACGCCGAACATCTGGGGCGCGCGGACTGCGCAGAACGCCATCGTCGAGATGCTCGCCCACGGGGCGGGGGACGGGGCGGCGGCCGTCAGCTGACGATCGCGGCGGGCCTGGCGCACCCCGCCCCACTTGCTACGCGCTGATCACGACCCTCACGATGCGGAAGCGCACCTGCCCCATCGCGGTCAGCAGCGGCCCGGGGTCCGCCGACCCACGGCCGTCCCCGTGCAGCGCTCCGAGGATCAGCACGTAGGCGTCGGCGTGGCTGATCCGGACGAGCATCGCCGCTCCCGCCGGCGAGCGGACCGCCAGCTCCCGGCGCGCTGCGGCCGGCACGGCGAGCGGCGCCGGCGCGAAGGACTGGCTGCTCAGGCGCTCGACCGCGCGCTCGGCCCGCTCCGGCGAGGGCATGGCCACGATCGAGACGGCGACCAGCGCGTCCGAGCCGTCCGGGGCGACCAGCGCCCTCACCACCCGCCCGCAGCCGTCGTCGCGCAATGTGCGGTCCGCCTCGGGGCTCGTGGTCGCGCCGGTGCAGGAGGACGCCTCGGCGACCGCGAGGCGCCGGAGGGAGATGCCGTCGAAGCGGTCGGCCGCGGCCGGGAAGAACGCCTCGGCGCCGAGGCCCC
>JAWVEW010000430.1:0-3545 GCA_033856495.1 Miltoncostaeaceae bacterium
TGCAGCGCAGCCACCGGATGCACCGCGTGGGCGCGCCGGATCGTGGCCGCCGACGCCTCGCTGAGCCCGATGTGGCGTGCCTTGCCCTGGGCGACCAGCTCCGCCATGGCCCCCACCGTCTCCTGGATCGGGACCCGCGGGTCGACCCTGTGCAGGTACCACAGGTCGACGTGCTCGACCCGCAGCCGCCGCAGCGAGCCCTCCAGCGCCCGGGCCGCCCAGGCGGGCGAGCCGTCGATGGCCAGGTTCGGCGGGCGGCCCCTCATGCCGAACTTCGTGGCCAGGGCCACCTGGCCCCGCCTGCCCGCGATGGCGCGGCCGACGACCTCCTCGTTGACGTGCGGACCGTAGGCGTCGGCCGTGTCGAGGAACGTCACCCCAAGGTCGATCGCACGGCGGATGAGCGCCACCGCGCGCGCGGGCTCGGGCGGGATCCCGTAGCTCGTCGAGAGCCCCATGCACCCCAGCCCGACCGCCGGGACGACCAGCCCGTCGCCCAGCGTCCGCTGCTGCATCCGGCCTCCCCTCGGCGATTCCGGCCGGTCCGGAGGACCTGGCGGCTCCCGGTCCGGAAGACTCGGGGCCGGGCTCGCACCGGCCGCGCCCGGTGCGCCCGGCTCCCGATGTGAGGTCAGCTCCCCCGCGTGCGTCCCCGGCGGCCGGGGCGCGAGCCCTCGATCAGCGCCCGGATCTCCCGGTAGCGCTCCTCGTCCGCACGCAGCTTCAGGAGCTCCTCCCCCTGCCGGCGAACGAGCTCGGCGAGCTCCGCCAGGGCGGCGGCGGCGGCCTGCAGCAGCCGCTCCGAGTCGCCGGCGCGAACCCGGGCCGAGGG
Organism: Miltoncostaeaceae bacterium; assembly: GCA_033856495.1. Lineage (GTDB taxonomy): Bacteria > Actinomycetota > Thermoleophilia > Miltoncostaeales > Miltoncostaeaceae > JAWVEW01. The sequence continues at coordinate 833 of JAWVEW010000430.1, forward strand.
CCGGGCGGGCCGGCGCGACGCGACGCCGGGCGCCCGCGCGGCGCGTCCCTGACCGCGCTGCCTGGCTGCCCGGTAGTACGCGGCGGCCACGGTCGCCGGGCGCCGGTCGCTCTCGGCGCCCAGGCGCGCGAAGGCCTCGCTGCGGGAAAGCCCCTCCTCCCCGGTGAGCCGCTCCACGGCGGCGTAGGTCTCGGTCGCCACCCCTCCCCGGCGCCCTCGGCGGGAACCGGTCGTTTCGGCGCCAGCCTGGGGCGGGCCGGCGGCGGATTCGGGGTCGGCCGCCCCGCCACCATCGGTGGGGGCCGCATCCTCAGGATGATCCGGTACCGGATCGATCGGACCCTGCGACCCGTCGTCCCCGCGCTCAGACCGTCGTCGTGCCATCGTCCTCCCCTCTCGAACCTCGTGTCGTCCGCGCGACGATACCGGTCCGCGACCCGGACCGGGGAGGCCCTTCGCCATGAACGAGCGGTTGCGGTCGGCCCGACGGGGAACCACCGTGGTGCCGGAAGCGCACGAGAGGGGGCCCCCGTTGACCACGATCCCGACCAGCGCAGCCGAGCGGCGCGCCATCGAGGCCGTCCCCGCGCGGCTGCTGATCGACGGCCGCTGGCGCGACGGGGAGCGCGGCGAGACCTTCGAGGTCGAGGACCCGGCCCTCGGCGAGCCGATCGGCCGGGTCGCCGACGCCACCGGCGCCGACGCGTCGATGGCGCTGGACGCTGCGGAGCGCGCCCAGGCGCGATGGGCGCAAACGCCGCCCCGCGAGCGGGCGGACATCCTCCGCCGTGCCTACGAGGAGGTGGTCGCGCGCACCGACGAGCTCGCGCTGATCATGACCCTGGAGATGGGCAAGCCGCTCGACCAGTCGCGCGAGGAGGCGGCCTACGCCGCGGAGTACCTGCGCTGGTTCTCGGAGGAGGCGGTCCGGATCGAGGGCGGGTTCCAGGTGGCGCCGGACGGCGAGCGGAGGATGCTCGTGATGCGCCAGCCGGTGGGCCCCACGCTGGCGATCCTGCCCTGGAACTGGCCGCTCGTGATGGCCGCCAGGGAGGCCGCGCCGGCGCTGGCCGCCGGCTGCACGATGATCCTCAAGCCCGCACGGCAGACGCCCTTCTCGACGCTCGCCCTCGCCGACATCCTCCAGCGCTCGGGCGTGCCGGCGGGTGTGTTGAACGTGATCACGGCGGCCTCGTCGGCCGACGTCACGACGCCCCTGATCCAGGACCCGCGGCTGCGCCTGCTGACCTTCACCGGCTCGACCGAGGTGGGGCGCACCCTCATGGCCCAGGCCGCCGAGCAGGCGCTGCGGCTCTCGATGGAGCTGGGCGGGAACGCCCCCTTCATCGTCTTCGCGGACGCAGACCTCGACGACGCGCTCGAGGGCGCCATGCTGGCGAAGACCCGCAACGTCGGCGAGTCGTGCACCGCCGCCAACCGCTTCCTGGTCGCGGAGGAGCTGGCGGACACCTTCGCGGAGCGCCTCGCCCGGCGGATGGGCGAGCTGCGCGTGGGCCGCGGCGTGGACCCCGACGTCGACATCGGCCCGCTGGCGGACGCCGAGCAGCGCGACAACGTGGCCGAGCTGGTCGAGGACGCCCTCGCCGGCGGCGCCAGGGCACTCACCGGCGGCCACCCGATCGAGGGCCCCGGGCACTTCTACGCGCCCACGGTGCTGGACCGCCTTGCGCCCGACGCCCGCGTGCTGCGCGAGGAGATCTTCGGCCCGGTCGCCCCGGTCGTCCCCTTCGGGACCGAGGAGGACGCCATCGCCAAGGCCAACGCAACCGAGTACGGCCTGGTCGCCTACGTCTACACGCGCGACCTGAACCGCGCCCTGCGGGTGAGCGAGGCGCTCGAGACCGGCATGGTCGGCCTCAACCAGGGGGTGGTGTCGAATCCGGCGGCGCCGTTCGGCGGGGTGAAGCGCTCCGGATTCGGCCGGAAGGGCGGGCGCCAGGGGCTCGAGGAGTTCCTGGACACCAAGTACGTGGCGCTCGCGATCGAGTGACCCTCGGGGGTCCCGGACCCCTCAGCGGCGCTCGAGCAGGGCGACCGGGAAGCGCGCCAGCAGCTCCCACAGCCCGCGCCGGCCTCCCTCCCACTCCTCCCCGGTCAGGACGTCGCGCCAGCCGCCGGCGGGCAGATCGACCCAGGTGCCCTCCCAGCCGGCGCGACGGCCCAGCACGAGCCGCGGGACCACCGTGACCGCCGTCCCGGCGCGCGCGAACGCGACGACGTGGTCGGCACGCTCCCCGGCGACCGAGAGGGGCTCGTAGCCCGCCTCGGGGCCGAAGGCGTCAGGCCGACGAGCCCGCAGGGCCAGCGCCCGCTGGACCACCAGCAGCTTCGGGAGCCCCTCGTCCGCGCGCAGCAGCGCCTGCTCGGGCCCGAGGCCGTCGAGCTCGGCGAGCAGGCGCCGGCGCAGGTCGAAGTCGACCGGGCGGCGGTTGTCCGGATCCACGAGGCTCAGGTCCCAGAGCTCGGAGCCCTGGTAGATGTCCGGCACGCCGGGGGCGGTCAGCCGGATCAGCGTGCCCGCCAGCGAGCTCACCCGCCCCGGCCCGATCAGCGGCTCGACGAAGGAGCGCAGCTCCCCGAGGAATCCCCCGTCCTCCAGGATCGCCTCCACGAACCCCGCGAGCGCCGCCTCGTAGGCGGGGTCCCGGTCGATCCAGGAGGTGTGGGTCTTGGCCTCGCGAGCCGCCTTCTC
>JAWVEW010000431.1:0-3974 GCA_033856495.1 Miltoncostaeaceae bacterium
CGCGCGACGACGCGCTGGTGTCGGCGCGCGGCGGATCGGTCTCGCTGGCCCTGCAGGCGATCGGGCGCGGACGCGCGCTCACGCCGGTCGCCCGGACCGCGCCGCGCAGCAGCGCCAACCGCGTCACCTACGCCCACCCCGGCGTGAGCACATGGCTGGCCAACGGCCCGTTCGGCATCGAGCAGGGCTTCACCGTCTTGCGGCGCCCGGCCGGCGACGGTCCACTGACGCTGGCGCTCGGCGGCACCGGCTCGCTGCGGCCGCGCGCCGCTGACGGTGCGATCTCCTACCAGGACGGCGCCGGCCGGACCGTCCTGCGCTACGACGGCCTGACCGCCGTCGACGCGCGCGGCCGGACGATCCCGGCGCACCTGGCGGTCGCGCGCGGTCGTGTCGTGCTCCGCGTCGACGACGCCGGTGCCCGCTACCCCTTGAGCATCGACCCGCTGCTCTCCGACCAGGCGACGCTGACCGGCAGCGACAGCACCTCGACCGACACGTTCGGCTACGCGGTTGCGGCAAACGCCGACACGGTCGTCGTCGGCGCGCCGAACACGAGCGGCGGCGGCAAGGCCTACGTGTTCACCCGGCCGCCCGGGGGCTGGGCCGGCGCTCTGCACGAGCAGGCGATCCTCGACTACGGCGGCATCCACGAGTCGAGGCCCGGGGACCCCGCCGGCCAGCTGGGATGGTCGGTCGCAATCTCCGCCACCGGCAAGACGATCGTGTCGAGCGCTCCGAACGCGGACAACTACGCGGGCATCGCGATGCTGTACACGCGTCCGCCGGGCGGCTGGACCACCGGCCAGCGCCCGGTCCCGCTCTACAACGCCGGCAAGGCGCCGTTCTCGCTGCACGGTGGTGCGGTGGCGGTCGCTCCCGACGATTCCTTCGTCGCCATGACCCAGGCCCGCGACAACCCCGCCGGGACTGGCTCGATCGTGATCTTCGACGGGACCCTCGCGCTGAACAGCGGCTCGACCGACCCGAACGACTTCGTCTTGGTCAACACCGTCTTCACCGGCCTCGGGACGCAGCAGCACCTGGGCGAGACGCTGACGATCGTCGGCCACACCATCTTCGCCGGGGACACCACCGCGGAGGGTCGCGGGAACGTCTACGGGTTCACCAAGCCCGCGGACGGCTGGCGGACCTACAAGGACACGAACGTCCCGGGCCACGGCTCGAAGGGTGTCGACGTCGTCCTCAGCGTCGGCGCTACCGGGTCCGGGGACCGGTTCGGCTGGGGTCTGGCGGGGTCCGGCCACACGCTGGTCGTGGGGGCCCCGTTCAGCGGTGCGGGCAATCAGGGAGCGGCGTACGTCTACACGGAGCCGCCCGGAGGCTGGTCCGGCACGCCCGGGCCCTCGGCCACACTCGTCGCCAGCGACGGCGCAGCCAACGACCTCCTCGGGTTCACCGTCGGCGTGTCGGGCTCGACGGTCGCCGTCGCGGCGCCGTATGCCGACGTCGGCGCCAACGCGGACCAGGGCGCCGTGTACCTGTACGACCAGCCGGAGAGCGGCTGGAGCGGGACGCTGAGCGAGTCCTCCACGGCGCTCCTCTCCGGCGGCGCGGCGGGCGACGAGCTCGGTGGCAACCTTCCCAACACGACCCACCTGGCGTTCGGCGGCCCGACGGTGTTCGCCGTCACCCTGGGCGGGACGGGCGCCGTACACACGTTCCTGACACGCCGGGCGGTTGCGGTGACGCGCGCGGGCGCGGGGGCCGGCTCGGTCACCGGCGGCCCGATCGACTGCCCCGCCGTGAGCTGCGCGGGCGAGGCTCGCGTCGGCGACGACGTGACGCTGACGGCGACCCCGGCGTCCGGTTCGGCGTTCACCGGCTGGAGCGGCGGCGGCTGCTCGGGGACGGGAACCTGCGTGGTGCCCGCCGGCATCTCGGACGTCGTGGTGACCGCGACGTTCGGCCTGCCCGCCGAGGCACCGCCGGTCGCACCCGGCAACACGGGCTCGCCGGCGCCCGGGCCGGCGCCCGCGCCCGCGCCCGCGCCCGAGCCCGGGCCGGCGCCCGCGCCCGCGCCGGGACCGGCACTGGCGCCGGCCAAGCCTGCCGTGCGCGGTCTCGCGCTGAAGCGGCTGACCGCCGGCGTCAAGAAGGGCCGCGCCGCCGCGCGTGTCACCGCCACCGTGGCCCCGAACCGGGCGGCGGCGACGTGGGAGATCCAGCGGCGAGTCGTGACGCGCAGCAGAGGCAAGGCCAAGACGAGCTACAAGCGGATCGCGTCGGGCACGGTCTCCGCCGCGAGGACGCGCGCCACGATCGCCGCGACGTACACCTCCAAGCCGGGCGAGCGGCTGGTCTGCCGCGTCGTCGCCCGCAACGAGGCGGGCTCGATCACGAGCGCGACCAGGTCGCTCGTGCTGCGCGCGCCATAGAGCTCGCCGATTTCGCGGTCTCCTGTCATACCGGCGTCGGCTATCTGTACACCCGGCCACAAGGGCTGGACGCCTCGTCGCCGCGGCCTATCGGACCCGGCATGGGAACCGCGACAGCCGCGCATCACTATGCCACCACCAACCCCTACACCGGCGAGCGCGTGCGGGAGTTCGACACGCTCGACGGCGCGCAGGTCGACCAGGCGGTGCAGACAGCTCACGAGGCGTTCGGCCGCTGGCGGCGCCGCCCCATCGGCGAGCGCGCCGCGATCGTCCACCGCGCCGGCGAGCTGCTCGCCGAGCGCCGCGACCGGTTCGCGCAGCTCGTGACGCTGGAGATCGGCAAGCTCATCGGCGACGCCGGCGAGGAGGCCGACCTCTCGGCGAGGATCCTCCTGTACTACGGCGACGCGGGCCCGGCCTTCGCGGCGCCCCGGGAGATCGCCACCGACGCCGGTGCCGCGGTGGTCCTGAGCGAGCCGCTCGGCGCGCTGCTCGGCATCGAGCCGTGGAACTACCCGCTGTACCAGGTGGTCCGGTTCGCCGGCCCCAACCTCGTGCTCGGCAACACGATCCTGCTCAAGCACGCCGGCAACTGCCCGCAGAACGCGCTGGCGCTGGAGGAGCTGTTCCGCGACGCCGGCGCGCCGGAGGGCGTCTACACCAACATGTTCGTGGAGACCTCTGAAATCGAGCGCGTGATCGAGAGCCCGCTGGTGCACGGCGTGACGCTGACCGGCAGCGAGGGTGCCGGCGCGGCGGTCGCCGAGATCGCCGGGCGCAACCTCAAGAAGACCGTGCTCGAGCTGGGCGGCAGCGACCCGTTCATCGTGCTCGACGGCGAGCGCCTGGAGCGCACGGTCGAGGCGGCGGTCCGAGGCCGGCTGGAGAACATGGGGCAGAGCTGCGTGGCGTCCAAGCGCTTCATCGTCCTGCCCGAGGTCTACGACGACTTCGTGGCCGGCATGCGCGACGGGTTCGCCGCGCTGAGGCCCGGCGACCCGGCCGATCCGGCCACGACGTTCGGCCCGCTGTCCTCCGAGCAGGCCGCGCACACGCTGATCGAGCAGGTCGAGGACGCGGTCGACAAGGGCGCGACGGTCGTCATCGGCGGCGGGCGGCCCGACCTCCCCGGCGCGTTCGTCGAGCCGACGATCCTCACCGACGTCACGCCGGACATGCGCGCCTACCACGAGGAGCTCTTCGGCCCGGTCGCGGTCGTCTACCGGGTGGCCGACGACGAGGCGGCGATCGCCCTGGCCAACGACTCCCAGTACGGCCTCGGCGGCGCGGTCTTCGCGGACGACCCGGACCGGGCGCGCCGCGCGGCCAACGGCGTCGACAGCGGCATGGTGTGGATCAACCACCCGACGGGGTCGCGGCCGGAGCTGCCGTTCGGCGGCATCAAGCGCTCCGGCTATGGACGCGAGCTGTCGGACCTGGGCATGCAGGAGTTCGTCAACCACAAGCTGGTCTGCGACGTCCCTCCCGACGCGCCGCTGCGCGGCTTCGGGGGCTAGTTACAGCACTTCCTCGCGTAGCGTGACCCGCAGCGCGTCCAGGCTGAAGGTCCGT
>JAWVEW010000432.1:0-4222 GCA_033856495.1 Miltoncostaeaceae bacterium
GGGGGGCGCTCCCGCCGCCGCCCCACCCCAGCGGCGCCACGATCCCGAGACCGACGACCAGCGGCGCCAGGATCGGGACGGCGAGTCGACGCATCGCGCGATGGTAGATGGATCGCCGGGAAATCTCCCCTGCGTCGCGCTCGGCAGGCGCGGCCGGAGGGGCCGGGCCCTCGGCTATCCTGCCTCCCGTGGCCGAGCATCCGGACATTCCGACGGCGCTGGCGTACGACGACGTCCTACTGGTGCCGCAGCGCAGCGCGGTGCGCTCGCGCCGCGACACCGACGTCTCGACCAGGCTCACCCGCCGGCTGCGGCTGGCGGTGCCGATCGTCTCCGCGAACATGGACACGGTCACCGAGGCGCGGATGGCGATCGCGATGGCCCGCGCCGGCGGCATCGGCGTGATCCACCGCTTCCTGAGCGTGGAGCAGCAGGTCGCCGAGGTGGCGCGGGTGAAGCGGGCCGAGGCGCTGGTGATCGAGGATCCGCACACGATCGCCCCGGACGCCACGCTGGCGGACGCGCGCGCGCTCCTCGCCGACCGCGGCGTCAGCGGGCTCGTGGTCGTCGACGCGGACCGTCGGGTGGTCGGCATCCTCACCCGGCGCGACATCCTGCTGCGCGACGATCCGGGAATCCCCGTCAGGCGCCTGATGACGCCGCTCCAGCGCCTGGTCACCGCTCCGCCCGGCACCGACAGCGAGCGTGCGGCGCAGCTCCTGCGCGACGCCCGGGTGGAGAAGCTGCCGCTGGTGGACGAGGGCGGCCGGCTTGCGGGGCTGATCACGATGCGCGACCTGCTGCAGCGCCGTGAGCGGCCCGACGCCACCAAGGACGCCCGCGGACGGCTCGCGGTGGGGGCGGCCATCGGCGTGCGCGGCGACTACCTGGAGCGCGCGCGGGCGCTGGCGGCCGCGGGCGCCGACGTGCTGGTGCTCGACATCGCCCACGGGCACGCCGAGCACGCGCTGCGGGCGATCGGCGACGTCCGGGAGTGGGTCGGCGAGGTCGAGCTGATCGCGGGCAACGTCGCCACCGCGGAGGGAGCGCGCGACCTGGTCGCCGCCGGGGCGGACGCGGTCAAGGTCGGCGTCGGTCCCGGCTCCGCCTGCACGACGAGGATCGTGGCCGGGACGGGGGTCCCGCAGCTCTCGGCCGTGATGGAGTGCGTGGCCGCGTGCGCGGTGCACGACGTGCCGGTGATCGCCGACGGCGGCATCCGGGCCGGCGGGGACGTCGCGAAGGCGATCGCGGCAGGCGCCGAGACGGTGATGGTCGGCAACCTCCTGGCGGGCACCCCGGAGAGCCCGGGCGTCGTCGTCAGCCGCAACGGCCAGCGCGTGAAGGTGTACCGGGGCATGGCCTCGGCCGCCGCCGCCGCGGCCCGGCGGGTCGCCGACGGGATGGAGGCCACCGAGTTTGAGCCGACGGTCCCCGAGGGGGTGGAGGCGGTGGTGCCGCTGCGCGACCCCGCCGCCATGATCGTGCGCGACCTGGTGGGCGGGCTCCGGTCGGGGATGAGCTACGCGAACGCGCGCACCATCCCGGAGCTGCACGAGAACGCGCGCTTCGTGCGGGTGACGCCGGCCGGGCTGGTGGAGAGCCTGCCGCACGACGTCGGCATGTGATGGTGGATCCCGGCCGCGACGGCTCGCCGCCGCCGGCCGCCGACCTGTCCGTCGCGGCCGACCTGCTGGACGTCGTGGCCGGGGGGGACCTGGCGGCGCTGCGGGCGGCGCTCGAGGCCGAGCCCGCACTCGCCGGGCGGCCGGCGCCGGACGGCGTGTCGCTGCTGCTGCACGCGCTCTACCGGCGGCGCTCGGCCGCAGCCGAGCTGATCCTCGCCGCCCGCCCGCGCCTGAGCGTCTTCGACCTCGCCGCCCTGGGCGACGCCGCCGCGCTGCGGAACGCGCCCCCCGGCGATGCCCACGCCCGCTCGCCGGACGGCTTCACCGCGCTGCACCTGGCCGCCTACTTCGGAAACCTCGAGGCCGTCGAGGCGCTGCTCGAGGCGGGGGCCGACCCGGCAGCGGTCGCCGACAACGCCAGCCGGGTGCAGCCGCTGCACAGCGCCGTCGCCGGACGCCACCTGGCGGTCGCCGCCCTCCTGCTCCAGCGGGGCGCCGGGCCGGACGCCGCCCAGACCGGCGGGTGGACCGCGCTCCACTCGGCCGCCAAGCAGGGGGACGCGGCGCTCGTCGAGCTCCTGCTCGACCACGGCGCGGCTCCGGCGCCCGCCAGCGACGACGGCATGCGGCCGGCCGACCTCGCGGCAGAGACGCGTCACGGGACCATCGCGTCGCGCCTGCGCGCGGCCGCTCGCGGCGGTGCTTGAGGCGGGGCTGCGGCGCCCGGGCGGCCGGTAGACTCCCCGCCGGTCCGGGGAACCGAGCGGGGAGGAAGCCGCGTGTCAGTCGTGCTCGCGCCGCCGGAGCGCAGCGTGACCACCATCCGCACGCTCGCGATCGATGCCGTGGAGCGCGCCAACAGCGGCCATCCCGGCGCTCCGATGGGGCTTGCGGCGGTCGGCTGGGCGCTGTTCACGGGGCCGCTCCGGCACTCCCCCGCGAACCCCCGCTGGCCGGACCGCGACCGCTTCGTGCTCTCCAACGGGCACGCCTCGATGCTCCTCTACGCGCTGCTGCACCTGACCGGCTACGACCTGACCCTCGAGGACCTCAAGAGCTTCCGCCAGTGGGGCAGCCGCACGCCCGGCCACCCCGAGTACGGGCTGACGCCGGGCGTCGAGATCACGACCGGCCCCCTGGGCCAGGGCTTCGCCAACTCGGTGGGCTTCGCGCTGGCGGAGCGGATGCTCGCCGCCCGCTACAACCGCCCCGGGCACGAGGTGGTGGACCACCGGACCTGGTTCATGTGCTCCGACGGCGACATGATGGAGGGGATCTCCCACGAGGCCGCCTCGCTGGCGGGCTTCCTGAAGCTGGGCCGGCTGATCGGGATCTACGACGACAACCGGATCAGCCTCGACGGACCCACCTCGCTCTCCTTCGGCGAGGACGTGCCCGCGCGCTTCCTCGCCTACGGCTGGCGGGTGCTGACGATCCAGGACGCCAACGACCTCGACGAGATCGGGCGCGTCTTCCAGCGGGCGCTGGAGCCGCTCCCGGACGAGGCCGACCGGCCGACCCTGATCGACTGCCACAGCCACATCGGCTTCGGCTCGCCGCACAAGCAGGACAGCGCCGCCTCGCATGGGGCGGCCCTGGGCGAGGAGGAGGTCGCCCTCACCAAGCGGGCCTACGGCTGGCCCGAGGACGCCCAGTTCCTGGTGCCGCCGGACGTGGCGGCCTGGCGCGACGAGATGATCGAGCGCGGCCGCGCGTTCGAGCAGGAGTGGGAGGCCAGGGTGGAGGCCTACGCCGGCGAGCACCCGCACCTGGCGGCCGAGCTCGTGCGGGTCCTGGGTGGGCAGCTCCCGGTCGGCTGGGACGCCGACCTGCCGCGCTTCTCGGCGGCGGAGGAGAAGGGCGGCAAGCTCGCCACGCGGGTCGCCTCCGGGCGGGCCATCAACGGGCTGGCGCCGCGCCTGCCGGAGCTGGTGGGCGGCGCCGCCGACCTGGCCACCTCCACCAACACCACGATCGGGGACGGCGGCGACGTCGCGCCCGGGAGCTTCGCCGGGCGCAACCTGCACTACGGCGTGCGCGAGCACGCCATGGGGGCGATCACCAACGGCCTGGCGGTCCACGGCGGCCTGCGGCCCTTCGGCGCCACCTTCCTCCAGTTCTCGGACTACATGAAGAACACCCTCCGGCTGGCGGCCCTGATGGAGGTCCCCTCGATCTTCGTGTACACGCACGACTCGGTGGCGCTCGGCGAGGACGGCCCCACCCACCAGCCGATCGAGCACCTGGCGGGGCTGCGCGCGATCCCCCATCTCGTGACGATCCGGCCCGGCGACGCGAACGAGGCCGCGCAGGCCTGGCGCGTGGCCATCGCGCGCCACGGGCCCACCGCCATCATCCTCACCCGCCAGGGCCTGCCGATCCTGGACGGGCCGGCGCACTTCGAGCGCGGGGCCTACGTCCTCGCGGAGGGAGACGACTGCATCCTGATCGGCACCGGCTCGGAGGTCTCCGTCGCCCTCGCGGCGCGCGAGCTGCTCGCCGCCGACGGCATCGGCGCCCGGGTCGTCAGCATGCCCTCCTTCGAGCTGTTCGCGGCCCAGGGCGAGGCCTACCGGCGGTCGGTGCTGCCGCCC
>JAWVEW010000433.1:0-5569 GCA_033856495.1 Miltoncostaeaceae bacterium
CGAGCTGGACCTTCGGCAACGGCAGGTCCCCCCGAAGGTGGAGCCGAACGCCCCCTGTCCGGGGATGGGTCGCCGGGACGGAGTCGGCAATCCTTCGGGACGGCGGGGTCGGTGGGCACCGACGGGACGGATGCCCGAAGGCCACCCTCACCTGCCGACGTGTCCACGATGTGCAAAGGATCGAGTCCCATGAGCATGAGGCTTCCCGCGCGGACCATCGGCCTTCTCTCTGCGTCCCTGGCCCTCGTCCCCGCCGGCCTGGCCGTCGCCACCGCCGCCGAGTCCGGGAGCAACCCGGGCTTCAACGGCCGTGTCGCCTACGTGTCGGACAAGGACGGCAACGACGAGATCTACGCCGTCGAGACGAACGGCACCGGCCAGTACAACATGAGCAACAACGTCGCCAACGACATCGACCCGGCGTGGTCGCCGGACGGCTCGAAGGTCGCCTTCGCGAGCGACCGCAGCGGCAACTTCGACCTCTACGTGATGCGCGCCGACGGCTCGGGGCAGGTGCGCGTGACCATCGACACCCACTCCGACCGCTACCCGACCTGGTCGCCGGACGGCACCCAGCTCGCGTACCGCTCGAACCGCAACGGCGACTTCGACATTCACGTGATGAACGTCGACGGCAGCAACGACCACATCGTCGCCGGGAACCCGGCGTTCGACTCCGAGCCCGCCTGGTCGCCCGACGGCAGCCGCATCGTCTTCACCAGCGACCGCAGCGGCGGCAAGGAGATCTGGGTGGTCCCGGCCGCCGGCGGCGACCCGGTCCAGCTGACCAACACGCCCGGCTTCACGAACCGCTTCGCCTCCTGGTCGCCCGACAGCGCCAAGATCGCGTTCAACAGCGACCGCGACGGCAACGAGGAGCTGTACGTCATGGGCGCGGACGGGTCCAACCCGACGCGCTACACGATCTCCAAGAACTCGGACCGGTACCCGGTCTGGTCCCCGGACGGCACGCAGATCGCGTTCCGCTCCAGCCAGGGCGGCCAGCGCGCCATCTTCCTGATGAGCGCGGCGGGGCCCTCCGTCAAGACCCAGCTGACGGCCAACAGCGCGCGCGACATCCAGCCCAGCTGGCAGCCGCTGCCCACCGGCGTCCAGCCCGTCCTGCCCCCGCTCCCGGTCGGCCCCGGCGGACCCGGCGGCCCTGTCGGGCCGGGCACCGGCCCCGTCGGCCCCCCGGCGATCGTGGTGCGCCTGGTGGTCACAAAGTACGCGGCGCTGCCCGCCCGCTTCCAGACGATCATCTCGGCCAACTGCCGCGCCAGCCTCGCCGCCGGCCGGATCTCCAAGGGCTGCCTGGCCGCGAAGAAGCGCCTCGGCACGTTCCTGCGCTTCGAGCTCTCCGACAAGGGCACGGTGCAGTTCACGGTGCGCAAGGCCGGCAAGTCGAAGGTGCTCGGCACCCTCAAGATGAACGCCAAGCTCGGGGTCAACCGACTGCGCTTCACCGGCATCCTGGCGCGCAAGCCGCTTCCCAACGGCACCTACCTGATCACCGCGATCGCCGGCACCGGCGGGCGGACGAGCATTCCGGTCAAGGTCCGGGCGGTGGTCAAGAACCGCTAGCCCTTCGCGGGGACCGACCGCCCCCGGTCGGTCCCCCGCCTCACCCCGAGGGTCGCTGCGACCCTCCGTCCCGCGGGCGCCTCGGCGCTCTTCCTCGCCCGAGGCCGATCGTCCACACGGACGATCGGCCTCGTTTCATCCGATGGACGAGTCGCTAACCGGCCTTCCGGTCGAGCGCCTCCACGGCTGCCACGTTGCGCCGATCGAAGTCGTCCGCCCCCGGCGGCTCGTCGAGGAATGCCTCGAGGATCTCGCGGCCGACCGGCTCGCTGGTGGCGCGCAGCGACATCACCAGCACGTTCGCGTGGTTGTAGCGCCGCGCCATGCGGGCGGTCTCGGCGTCCGCGCACAGCGCCGCGCGCACGCCCGGCACCTTGTTGGCCGCGATCGACGCCCCGGTGCCGCTCCAGCAGAAGAGGACACCGCGCTCGCAGGCGCCCTCGGCGACCCGCCGGCCGAGGGCCGCGCTGACCTCGGCCCACTCCTCGTCGCCGCCGGCGAGCGGCCCAGACAGCTCGACCTCGTGCCCGGTCTCACGCAGCGAGGCGACGACCGCGTCCGTCAGCGCGGTCCGCTCGTCGGAGGCAACCGCGACCCGCATCGTCCTCCCCCTCCCCGCTCGCGTCCCGCCGCGCCGGCGGGCGGCATATCCGGAATGATGCCAGCCCGGCCGCCGCTCGCAGCGCCCGGGCGAATGGCCCGGCGGTCGACTAGCGTGTGAGACGTGATCGTCAAGGGCGGCACCTTCGGCCCCGTGGCCACCAACACCTACGTCGTCGCCGACCGGCGCGGCGGCACGGCGGTCGTGGTGGACCCCGCCATGGGCAGCGAGCGCTGGGTGCTCGACGCGCTCGAGCGGCTGGAGGTCACGCCGCTGGCGGTGCTGGACACCCACGGCCACTGGGACCACGTGGTGGAGAACCACCTGTGGGCGGCCCGGGGGCTTCCGGTCTGGGTCGGCGCGGGCGACGAGGACTGGCTGCGGGCGCCGGCGCCCTTCAACCCCGCGCTCTTCGGCTACCCGCCGCCGACGCCTGGCGTCGAGCCGTCGCGGGTGATCGCCGACGGCGAGGTGCGCGAGATCGGCGACCTCCGGCTGCGGATCATCGCCACGCCGGGCCACTCGCCCGGGCTGCAGGTCGCATACGAGGTCGACCGCGGCGAGGCGCTCGTGGGCGACCTCATCTTCGCTCAGGGCATCGGGCGGACGGACTTCCCGCGCTCGGATCCGCAGGCGATGATGCACAGCCTCGAGCGGCTCTTCGCCGAGGTGGCGCCCGATGCCCGGATCTATCCGGGCCACGGGCCCTGGGGCGGCACGCTGGCCGAGGCCGAGCCGTACGCCCGCATGTTCATGTGATCGGCCCCGGGACGCCATGACCACCGCGGCCGACAAGGTGCCTCAACGCGAGGACATCCTCCGAGCGCTGCGCGAGGTCCAGGACCCGGAGCTCCATCGCAGCATCGTCGACCTGGGGATGGTCTCCGGCGTCGAGCTGCGGCACGGCCGCGCCCGGGTGTCGATCAAGCTCACCGTTGCCGGCTGCCCGCTGAAGGCCGAGATCCAGCGCCGGGTCACGGCGGCGCTGGCGCCGCTGCCGGGCATCGAGTCGGTCCAGGTGGACCTGGACGACGTGATGACCGACGCGGAGCGCCGGGACCTGCGGCAGGGCATCCTCGGCCCGGAACGGGCCTCGCCGTTCGCCGAGGGCAGCCCGACCACGGTGATCGCGGTGGCCTCGGGCAAGGGGGGCGTCGGCAAGTCGAGCGTCACCGTCAACCTCGCCGTCGCGCTCGCCGCATCCGGCAGCTCGGTCGGCCTCCTCGACGCGGATGTCTGGGGCTACTCGATCCCCCGGATGATGGGCGTCCACCGCGCGCCCGTGGTGGTCGAGGACCTGATGCTGCCGGTGGAGGCGCACGGCGTCCGCCTCATGTCGATCGGGTTCCTCACGGAGGAGGACTCGCCGGTCATCTGGCGCGGCCCGATGCTGCACAAGGCCCTGACGAGCTTCGTCACCGAGGTCTTCTGGGACGAGCCGGACTACCTGCTCGTGGACCTGCCCCCCGGCACCGGCGACGTCTCGCTTTCGATCGCCCAGCTGCTGCCGGGGGCGTCGATGGTGATCGTCACCACCCCGCAGCTGGCCGCCCAGCGCGTGGCCCGGCGCGCGGCGGCCATGGCCGCCCGCGTGAACCTCGAGGTGATCGGGGTCGTGGAGAACATGAGCTGGTTCGAGGCCCCGGACACCGGGGTCCGCCACGAGGTGTTCGCCGGCGGCGGCGGGCGCGTGCTCGCCGCGGAGCTGGGCGTGCCGCTGCTGGCTCAGATCCCGCTGGAGGCCGAGGTGGCCCAGGCCGGCGACGCCGGGCTGCCGGTGGTCGCAGCTCGCCCCGACTCCCCCGCCGCACGGGCGCTCGCCGGCGCCGCCGAGGCGGTGGCCGCCCGCGTCCGGCGCCCGTCCTAGGGCGCAGGGGACTGCTGGGTCGGCCCGCGCCGGCGCAGGTCCGGCCTCCGTTGGGCAGGGCCCGCCCGGGGGTCGGCCGGCGCCGGCCCGGTCGTCGAATCGGGGGTCAGAAATCTCGGTTCTGGCGTGCCATGTCGGCATGTGGCCATTTGGCCGGCGAGTCGACGGTCAAATGGCCATCAGGCATGAACAGCCGTGATCGGAGTCCCCCGCGCTGGACGCCTGAAATTGGCATGCCATCTCGGCGTACCGTAATGGCGCGCCAGTCGGCCGGCCCCATGGGCTGCTTTGAGGGCGTGGAGGTCGACCTCCAACCAGGACCCGGCGCGCTCCCGGCCGGCCCACGACGACGACGGCCCGTGCCCACGAACTGCCGCGCCGGCGCCCGGACCGCGGGCATGCCGGGCACGTCCGGCCCGCGCGGCGGCTGCGCCCAAGGATGTACAGTTCGTCGGTCGGGCGCGCGTTCGCCGCCGCGCCGTCCGTCGTCCGGACACCACGCCCCGAGGGAGCCCTGGCACATGGCCTACGTGATCGTCGAGCCCTGCATCGGCACCAAGGACACCTCCTGTGCCGACGTCTGCCCGGTGGACTGCATCCACCCGGCCCCTGGCGAGGAGCATCACGAGGCGTCGACGATGCTCTACATCGACCCCAGCGAGTGCATCGACTGCGACGCGTGCGTCGAGGCCTGCCCGGTCGACGCCTGCCTCGCGGAGGATGACGTTCCCGCGCAATGGGCGATCTTCACCGAGATCAACCGCATCTACTTCGAGGAGGGCCACGAGGCCGGCGAGAAGATGGTCGCCGACTTCCTCGCCGCCAAGTCGTAGCGATCGGGCGCGCGGCGGCGCCGGCTGATCACAGCCAGATCCGCCGCCTGCGCACCGTGAGGTCCGAGGGCTGGGCCGCCGCGGCGGCCAGCGCCTCCCGCCCCTCCTCGGTGCCCTGGGTGAACCGCAGCTCGCTGGGGCCGAGCCACCGCCGCCAGGCGCGGGCGAAGGCCTCGGCGCGCTCGCGCCGGCGGCCGAGGTCGGCCGGCACCGCGACCCAGCGCCGCTCGAACGGCTGGCGACCCAGCAGCGCGCGCGCCAGGGAGCGCGCCGCCGAGGGCGCGCCCGGCACCGGCCGCGAGACCAGGTAGCGAGGGAAGCCGGCGGGCTCCACGAGGTCGTTCAGCGCGCTGGTGAAGCGCGCGCTCTCCTCGGGCGACGCCTGGCGCAGCCAGACGCGCAGGTAGCCGGACGCCCGCGGCTCGATCGCCAGCGAGCCCGCGGCGCCGTCCGACAACTCACCGAGCTCCCGATAGGCGTCGGCCACCGCGTGGGCCGCGAGGTCGAGCGGGAGCGCCTCCTGCAGCTGGCGCCTGGCCCGCGAGAGCCGCAGCTGGACCCATCCGGCCGACCCGGGCAGCGCGGCCAGCCCGAGGAGGAGCCAGGGCTGCGCCAGCGCGGCGGCCAGGCCGGCGCTCGCGGCGGCGACGGCGGCTCCGAGGGCCGCGGGCCGCCGGCCGACGG
>JAWVEW010000434.1:0-6121 GCA_033856495.1 Miltoncostaeaceae bacterium
GAGCGCGCTCTGCGCCGCGCCGGCCTCGTGGACCCCGACGGCAGGCCCCTGGTCTCATTCCACGGGCTTCGCCACACCGCGGGCTCGATCATGCTCGCCGCGGGCGTGCCGCTGATCGTGGTGTCCCGCCAGCTCGGCCACGCCAACCCGCAGATCACCGCGACCGTCTACGCGCACCTGCTCGGCGACTGGCAGCTCGATCAGGCGGCGATGGCCTTCGAGCCTCAGGCACCTTCTTCCCGGTCCACGTTGCGGGAGACGTTGCGGGAGCGGCGGCGAAGCACGAGAAGCCGTATGGATAGCGGGGTTACGCGGAGGCTTCTTCGGGCTCATAGCCCGAAGGTCGCAGGTTCGAATCCTGCCCCCGCTACTCACGAAAAGCCCGCTCCGGCGGGCTTTTTTGTTGCTCAGACGCCGCCGGGAACGGCCCGCGGAGGGGACAGCGCCTCGGCCAGGGCCGGCGGGCCACCATCGCCGACCCGCCTGGTCTCGTCGGCCCGCCGGCCGGCCGTCGGCACTCCTTGCAGCTAGCAGCAATGCCGAAGTTCGGCTAGCCAGGGGTCGCGAATGGCCGCTGGCAGCGATGGCGGCGGCGGGCGGGTCGGAGATCGTCCGCCTCGCGATCCAGCGCCGCGTGTCGAGAGGAAGACGATGGCAGCCGTTCTACAGGTCCGGCATGACAGCGGCTCGTCAGGGCTGTCGGACCTCATGCCCGAGCAGGCCACTGCTGGGATGTCCTCACGGAGCGTCCGCGTCCGCGCCGAGCTCGCCGCCCTCCGCGACCTGCGCTGCACGCTGGCCGAGGCGCTCACGCGCGAGGGCTGGGCCGGCGACGCGGCGCGGCGCGTCCTGATCGCCTCGACCGAGGCCATGGCCAACGCCCTGGAGCACGGCTCTGCGCCCGGCGCGCGGATCGACGTCGCCTTCACGGTCAGCGAGGGGGCGGTCTCGGTCCGAGTACTCGACGAGGGCCGCCCGGGCGACCAGGCGTCGCTTGCCGAGGCCGGCGCTCCCCCCGTGACCAGCACCCACGGGCGCGGCCGGCTCCTGATGCGCGCCATGGCCGACGAGCTTCAGGTCCGCCGCCTCGGCGGCGGCACGGAAGTGCTGCTCGGATTCAGGGCGGCGTGACCGATGCGCCATCGGCCGTCGGCTGAACATCACCCTCACCACACGCGAGCAAGGGACGAAGCCATTCCCCTCACCACCGTCGCTCTCAAGGACAGCGCCGTCCCTCATGACGCGATCGTCGTCGGCGCCGGCATCGACGGACTCGTGACCGTCGGCGACACGGGAGTGCAGGTGCGGCCTCTGCGCAGGGACCGCTCGCGATTGCCCGACCTCACCGCGCTGCCGGGCGCGCAGGACGCGCCGTCGATCGACCCGGCCCCCGCGGCGCAGGTCCTGCTGGTGCACGATCAGACCCTCGTTCGGGCCGGCCTTCGCGCCCTGCTGGATCGCGCCGAGGGGGTCGCCGTGGTGGCGGAGACGGCCAGCGGCGGCGAGGCGCTCACGCTGGCCCGGCGCCACCGCCCGCAGGTCGTCGTGATGGAGGCCGGCCCCGAGGCCCTGCGGACGATCGGTGAGCTCCTCGACGAGGAGCATCTCGGGGTGGGCATGCTGGTGCTGACGGCGTCGGCCAGCGACGAGGACGTGTGGAGCGTGCTCCGAGCGGGCGCTCCCGGGTTCCTGCGCGAGGACGCCGATCAGGATGAGCTGGGCCAGGCGGTGCGGGCCGTGGCCCGGGGGGAGACCTTTCTCTCGCGCAGCCTCACGCGCCGGCTGATCGCGGAGTTCGTCTCCGGTCCCAATGCCACACGCGCGCGTCCGGAGCGCCTGGCCGCGCTGACCGCCCGCGAGCGCGAGGTGATGGCCCTGGTCGCGGCCGGGCTCAGCAACGAGGAGATCGCCCGGCGGCTGATCTGCAGCCCGGCGACGGCCAAGACCCACGTCAGCCGCACCATGCGAAAGCTCGGTGCGCGCGATCGTGCGCAGCTGGTGGGGCTCGCGTACGAGACCGGGCTCGTCAGCGTCGGCGCACGCGCCGCGACCGACGCCGACGCCGTACGCGGCGCAGCGCTGGAGTCCCGCGGCAGGACGCTTCGCGGCGCGCCGTCGCAGCGCGGCGGTTGCGTTGGAGGGAGCCGCGGGCCATTCGAACGGCCGGGCCTGCATCGCGGCGGGCTTCGGAGACTCGTGGCGCGCTAGGGCGACTCGCCGGTCGGGTCCCAAGAGGATCCCATGAACCCGGTCCCGTTCGGGGTGTTCATCATCCCCCGGCGCTCCGACATCGAGCGGCTTCGAGAGCACGTGCACGCCGCGGAGGCGGCCGGATTCGACGACGTGTCGATTCAGGACCACCCGTACTCGCCGGCGTTCCTGGACACGTTCGCGCTGATCGGAACGCTGATCGGGCAGACCAGCCGGCTGCGCCTCGTGCCCAACGTGGCCAACCTCCCCCTGCGTCCGCCGGCCATGCTCGCCAAGACCAGCGCGACGCTGGACCTCCTGTCCGATGGCCGGTTCGAGCTGGGGCTCGGCGGAGGCCGGCTCTGGCCGCAGATCGTCGGGCTCGGCGGCCCGATCTCAGCCCCCGCGAGGTGGTCACCTCCGTCGACGAGGCCATCACCGTGATGCGGGCCCTCTGGGCACCCGGGCGCACCGCCACGTTCCAGGGCCTGCAGTACTCGCTCACCGACGCCCAGACCGGGCCCGCGCCGGCGCACGACATCGGTATCTGGCTCGGCCCGCTAGACCGCCGTTCCCACGAGCACCCCGATCCCGGCCGTCAGGGCCATCGCGGCGGCGCCCCACAGCGTCACCCGAACGACGGCGCGCCCGGCCGGGGCGCCGCCGAGGCGCGCCCCCACCCACCCGAGGACCGCCAGCGCGAGGAGGGTGAGGGCCACGAGCACCGGGATCCGCGCCGGCCCGGGCAGCGCAGCGGCGGCGAGCACGGGGGTCGCGCCGGCCGTGAACGAGGCCGCAGAGGCCCACGCGGCCTGCCACGGCCGGGCGAGCGCCGCCGGGTCGAGGCCCAGCTCGTCCCGCGCGTGCACCGCCAGGGCGTCCCCGGCGGAGAGCTCCATTGCGACGCGCTGCGCGAGCCCGGGGTCGAGGCCGCGCCGCTCGTAGATGCCGGCCAGCTCCGCGAGCTCGCCCTGCGGGTCGGCGGCCAGCTCGCGCGACTCGAGCGCGAGGTCGGCCATCTCCACGTCGCGTTGCGACGAGACCGACACGTACTCGCCCGCGGCCATGGACAGCGCGCCCGCCAGCAGTCCGGCCACCCCGGCGGTGAGGATCGCCGAGCGGGCGGCACCGGCGGCCGCCACCCCGAGCAGGAGGCTCGCGACCGAGACGATCCCGTCGTTCGCGCCGAGCACGGCGGCCCGCAGCCAGCCGGCGCGCGCGCTCAGATGCCGTTCCGGGTGCTGCCGCGCGCGGCGCCGGCCGCTCAACATCGCCCCGTCCTCCCTCTCCGGACCGCCGGGGCAGAATCTGCCAGGGCGGGCGGCCGTCCCGCCCGGAGAGACCGCTCAGGCGCACACGCCCGCCGTGTCAGAACGCCGTAACCCGCCCGGCCGCCGCAGTCTGCTCGCAGGCGATGCACAGGCGAATGCCCCAGCCGTCGAGGCGACGGGCGAGCGCCGAGCCGGGCTCGGCCAGCTCGGCGGCCTCCGCCCGCATCATGGCGCCCAGGCGGCGCAGCACAGCCTCCTCGTCGGCCGCCAGCGGGGAGCGTTCGCGCGGGCGGGTCCAGCGGTCCGGCTCGGGCTCGTCGTCCTGGACGAGGCGGGCGAGCTGTGGCAGCACCAGGTCGCCCCACCCCCCCACGGCCACGTCGCTCTCGAGCTTGCGGCGCACCCAGCAGCCGAACGGCAGCTCGTCCGCCTCGGCCCGCATCGCCGCGGCCAGGCGCCGCAGCGCCGCCTCTTCGCGCTCGCTGCAACCGATGACGGGGCGCTCGGGACGGGTTGCCTCGATCATCCTCATTCTCTCGCTCCATCGGCCCATGGGGACATCCAGGCCGCCGCCACGCCGGCGCCCGACGTGGGTTGCGCGGACCCGGGGCCGAGCCGCGTCGAGCAGCTGGCCCCGGGGAGGCGGTGGGGGACGGCGGCCTCACTGCTTCGAGCCCGCCGCTCTGTCGCCGATCCCGCCTCTCGCCGGCGCCCCACGTGCCCCGTAGGCGCCGGTACGACCGCACAGCCAAGACCGGCTCGTGGCCCAGCAAGCCTCGAGCGTCGGCTGCCCCCTGTGCCCGATCCGCGCACGCGCCCTCCACTCGATGGAGGCCGCCGGGGTCTGGGGCAGCTTGCAGCTCGTCTCCGCCCCGGCGTGTCGTCGTGCGCGACCCGCCGGGACTCGACACCTTGTCGAGCGAGTGATCCTAACGCGGCGCCGGCTCGGATGGGAACGGAAACCCTCCGGCCGGGCAGACCGATCGCCCGCATCGTCCGCAAAAACGGATCGATGGACGAGCGCCCGGCCTCAACCAGCCGGAGCTTGCGAGTAGAGCAGCGAGCCCGGCGTCGTGAGCGTCTCGCCCGTCTCCAGCAGGGTCTTCAGGCCGGAGAGGATCTGCGGCCAGCCGCCGTAGATCTCGTTGTTGACGCCCTCGCGCAGCTGGTCGTGGGTGACGAGCAGCCGGCATGAATCGCCGACGGGCTCGATCTCCCAGGTGACGCGCGAGGTGCCCTCGCTCGTCACGTCGTCGCTCCAGAGGGCGATGAAGCTCTGGACGAGCCGGCGCGGCGGATCGACCTCCAGGTTCTCGCCCTCGGCGATCGGGCCGGGCGCATGCGGGTGGACGGCCTGGTAGCGGGAGCCCGGGGTCCAGTCGGAGACGACCCCCACGCCGAACGAGTACTGCCGCCTCAGCTCCGGGTCGGTGATCGCCTCCCAGAGACGCTCCGGGGTCGTCTTGATGTAGATCTCGAACACCTTCTCCATCGTGGCCTCCAGTCGCGTCTTGAGCCCGCTGAGCGTGGCGGCCCAGGGCTCCGCGTACTTGCTCACCCACCGGTCGTGGACGAGCCGGATCGGGACGGCGTTCAGGAAGTGGAGCTTCTCGCGCCCGCGCCGCTTGGTCGTGACGAGGCACGCCTCCTCC
Source organism: Miltoncostaeaceae bacterium (assembly GCA_033856495.1). Lineage (GTDB taxonomy): Bacteria > Actinomycetota > Thermoleophilia > Miltoncostaeales > Miltoncostaeaceae > JAWVEW01. Next base: position 5,114 of record JAWVEW010000434.1, read on the forward strand.
AGCACCCGGAGGTGCTTCATCACGCCGATGCGCGTCATCGGCAGGCGCCGCTCGAGCGCGCTCAGGGTCTGCCCGTCCTCCCTGAACAGCTCGTCGAGCAGGCTCCGGCGCGTGGGATCGGCGAGGGCCCTGAACACCGCGTCCATGCGCGGCACAATACGTAACCATATGGTTACGTGTCAAGCCCGCCGTCAGGCCGCTCCGCCGCGCCGCCGGCCGGTCGTGCTCATCGGAAGGCGCGCAGGACCAGCAGCGCGATGTCGTCCTGCCCGGGCGCGCCGAGGAAGTCGGCCACGCCGCGCTCGAGCCGCTCGATGATCGCCGCGGCGCTCAAGCCGGTGCAGCCGGCGAGCAGTGCCTCGAGCCGCTCCGCGCCGAAGAACTCACCCGCCCGCCGGGCCTCGATGATGCCGTCGGTGTAGAGCAGGATCGCGTCGCCCGAGCGCAGCCGCAGCGAGCGCTCGCTGAGCTCGATCTCCGGAAAGGCGCCGATCAGGGTGCCGGCGCCGGCGACCTCCTCCACCCGCCCGTCGGACCTCAGGATCAGGGGCGGCGGGTGGCCCCCGCTGGCGAGCACCCCATCGACGCGGCGACGGCCGACGCGCAGCCTCAGATAGGCGACGGTCAGGAGCCGCGGCTCGCGCTCCTGCTGCAGGACCGCCCGATTGAGCTGGCGGAGGACCCGGCTGGGCGTCGGCTCGTAGGCCGCGTCGGCGCGGATCGTGTGGCGCGCCAGCGCGGTGAGCGCCGCCGCCTGCGGCCCCCGCCCGCAGACGTCGCCGATCACCACCGCCCAGTCGCGGCCGATCCGGAAGAGGTCGTAGAAGTCTCCGCCGACCTCGTGGCCGGCCCCGCCGGGCAGGTAGCGCGCGGCGATCTCGAGGCCGGGGATGTCGGGCAGACGGGGCGGCAGGAGGCTCTGCTGAAGGGTGTGGGCGATGTCCCGCTGCAGCTCGTAGAGACGAGCGTTCTCGAGCGCGAGCGCGGCGCGGCGGGCGAGCTCCTCGG
>JAWVEW010000435.1:0-10262 GCA_033856495.1 Miltoncostaeaceae bacterium
CCTCTTCTGGCGTCCCGGCTCTGGACCAGGTGAGGAGGCGGGTTATGGAGGCTCTCCATGACGGCGAGATGAGGGCGCCGGCGACGTCGGAGCCGCGAGCGCGGGGGGTGGAGGCCCTGCCCACGCAGGGCCTCCACCGAGCCGGGAGTCAGCCCTCGAGCGACGCGCCGGTCTCGAGCAGCGTCTTGAGGTCGCTGAGGATCCAGCTCCAGCCGCCTCCCGCCTGCGGCATCGTGCCGCCGACGTACGCCGCCGTCCTGGGCGCCCCCTCGAGCTCGTGCACGACGGTGAGCGTCGTGACGCCGCCCTCGCCCTCCTGGATCTCCCAGGTGACGCGCGAGAAGCCCTCGGCGATCACCTCGGGGTCCCAGAGGAAGCGCCACGTCTGGACGAGCTTCCGCGGCGGGTCGGCCTCGACCACCTCGCCGTCGACGACGACGTCCGGAACGCCGTGGGCCTTCATGGCCTCCGTCGCGAGGGCACGGTAGGCGCCGCCCGGACGAAGGTCGTACTCCGCGGCTCCCCTGTAGCCGTACCGCGCCGTCCACTCCGGGGTGGTGATCGCGTCCCAGATCGCCTGCGGGGTCGCCCTGATGTACACCCGGTAGACCTGGGTGGTCACGCTTGTCTGCGTCATGGTTGTCATGCCCTCTCCTCGAGCTCGGTCTTGAGGTCCGCGAGCGCCGCCACCTGGCGCTCCCTGTACTTGTCGATCCACCGGTCGTGGATCAGCCGGATCGGCACCGGGTTCAGGAAGTGCAGCTTCTCCCGGCCCGATCTCCGCGCGACGACGAGCCCCGCGTCCTCGAGCACCCGCAGGTGCTTCATGACGCCGAAGCGCGTCATCTGCAGCTCGGACTCGAGCTCGGTGAGCGTGCGGCCGTCACGTATGAAGAGCTGGTCGAGCAGGTAGCGACGGGTCGGGTCGGCGAGCGCCTTGAACACGCGGTCGTCGTCGGTCACGGGCCGAGAATATGTGACTAAATGGTCACATGTCAAGCCCGGTCCGACGGGGCCGCGTCGAGCGGCGCGCAAACGTCGGGGTACTAGCTCGCGCCCTCGCCCGGGTCGGGCGGCCAGGGCACGTCGCCCAGCTCGCCGTCGAGGAGCAGCTCCGGGCCCTGCGCCGGCCGGCGGCCGAGCCAGAGGTGCACGCCCAGGCCCGGCGACTCCGGAGAGCCGCCGCGGATGACGGCGCAGACCTCGAACCCGCGGATGCCCTCGCGGTCCATCCGCGGAGCCAGCTGCCGGGCGAGGATGTCGGCGAGGCGACCCACCTGGCGGTCAGCCACCTCCACCCGGATCGCGATGGCGTCGTGATGCGGGTCCCGCACCAGCGTGGCCGCCACCGGCAGGAGCCACCCGCCGGGACGGGGGCGCCCGGCAAGGGCCGCCAGCGCCTCCATATGGTCGTACCCGCCCCGGGTGAGGTCCTTGGGCGCTTCCCATTCGCGCCAGGCGTCTGTGGCCACCCAGTCCGGCGGAACGTTCGGAGGCGCGAGGGGGAGGCGGCGGCGAAAGAGCATGGGCTCCATCAATGCATCGATCAGCCGGGCCCCTCCTGGATCCCCCGGAGGAGGGAATGTCGCCGTCCGCGTCGAAGCTGAGGGGGTGCGGCGCAGGCGGCGTCGCGCGCAACGGGGGGAACCGGCGCGGCGTAGGGGTGGGCCTCAGCGCCGCGCCGGTGCCATTCCCGGCGCCGTCATGTGCTCCGAAGCTCGAGCTCCTCGCCGCCGAAGGTCACGCCGAGCGGCTCCAGGACCACCCGCCGCGGCCCCTCCTCCACGCGGCCCCCGATCATGGCCGCGTAGCCGAGATCGGCGGCGAGGCCGACCACCCGCTCGCCGTCGCCGGGGCGGCAGAAGACCGCGAAGCCCACGCCCATGTTCAGCGTGCCGTAGGCGGAGCGCGGGTCCATCCCCGCCCGATCGGCGAGCTGGGCGAGGAACTCGGGCACCTCGGGCAGCGCGTCGATCCGGTAGGTGAGCTCCCGCGACGCGCGCATCAGCTTCCTCAGCCCGTGGCCGGTGATGTGGCTGAGGTAGGTGATGGTGACCGGACTCCGCAGCAGCGCGTCGATCACGGGCACGTAGATGAGGGACGGGGTCAGGGCCGCGGCCCCGAACTCCGCGCCGCTGGGCAGCGGCGTGCGCAGGCCCGCGGGGAGCTCGTCCGCCACCGAGCGCACCAGCGAGGCGCCGTTGCTGTGGAGCCCGCTGCTCGCCAGGAGGACGATCTCGTCCCCGGGCTCGAGCTCGCGGCCCAGGATGACGCGCCCGTCGGGAACCACCCCGACCGCGGAGCCGGCCAGCTCGATGTCGGCGTCGGCCACGAGGCCGGAGAGCGTGGGCGACTCGCCGCCGCCCCAGACGGCGCCCGCCTGCTCGCAGCCGGCCCGCCATCCCTCCACGAGGGCCGCGAAGCGTGAGCGGTCCTCGTACCAGGCCGCCGAGCCGGTCGCGAAGTAGGCGTGGACCACCAGCGGCAGCGCGCCGACGCAGATCAGGTCGTTGACGATGGCCGCGACCGTGTCGACGCCCACGTTGCGGAAGAGGTTCGGCCCGCCGGCGTCCACGTACTGCCGGGCGATGACCGACTTGGTGCCAAGGCACTCGAGCACCGTGGCCAGCGTCTCCCGGCCGTGGCGGAAGGCGAAGGCCGGCTCGCCGCGTGACTCATCGATCGGGTCGGCGCCCCGCCGCGTCAGGGCACCCGCGGAGGTGCGCGCGGCCGTGGCCAACGCCTCCCGCTTGCCGGCGTCGAGGACCTCGTAGTCCACGCCAGCCGACTCGTACCGATTCGTCGGGGTGGGGTTCATCGCTCTTGCAGAGCGCGCGTCGCGAGCAGCGATGCGCGATCGTACGGTCGACCGACGGGCACGGAAACGGTCGGTGTTACGGACACGAGGGTCGTCGTGGAAATGCCCTGCAACCAGACGGGGGCCCGCCGACAGTACGGCATTTCCACGACATCAATAAATCTCGAGGTACCGCTCGCGCTCCCAGTCGGTGACGTGCTTGCGGAACTCGTCCCACTCCTGCTTCTGGGCGTCCACGAGGTGCGAGAAGACGTGCTCGCCCAGCGCCTCGCGCACGACCGAGTCCTTCTGCAGCTCCTGGACCGCCTCGCCCAGGGTGCCGGGCAGCGTGACGACGCTGCGCTGGACCAGGTCCTCCTCGGTGAGGTGGTAGAGGTCCTCCTCGACCGGCTCCGGCAGCGGCAGCCCGCGGTCGATGCCGTCGAGGCCGCAGGCCAGCATGACCGCGAAGGTGAGGTAGGGGTTGCACGCGGGGTCGGGGCAGCGGAACTCGACCCGCGTCGCCTGGCGGCGGTGGGGCCGGACCGCCGGCACGCGGATCAGGGCGGAGCGGTTGGTGTGCGCCCAGCTGATGTAGACCGGCGCCTCGAAGCCCGGCACCAGGCGCCGGTAGGAGTTGACGATCGGGGCGAACACCGACGACATCCCCCGGGCGTGATGCAGGAGCCCCGCCATGAAGGCGCGGGCGAGGTCCGACAGCCCGTAGGGGTCGGCCTCGTCGGCGAACGCGTTTCCCGTGCCGTCCAGCCGGTAGAGGCTCTGGTGGGTGTGCATGCCGCTGCCGTTGACGCCCTCCAGCGGCTTGGGCATGAACGTCGCGTGCAGGCCGTGGCGCTGCGCGATCGCCTTGAGCGTGTACTTGAAGGTGATCGCGTTGTCGGCCGTCAGCAGCGCGTCCGCGTAGCGGAAGTCGATCTCGTGCTGGCCGACCGCCACCTCGTGGTGGGCCTGCTCGACCGTGATCCCCATCTCGGTCAGCGCAAGCACCATGTCCTTGCGGATGTCGCCGGCCAGGTCGGTCGAGACGTCGAAGTAGCCGGCCCGGTCCTGGGGCAACGGCGAGACGCCGTTCTCCTCGAGCCGGAAGAGGAAGAACTCGAGCTCGGGCCCGATGTTGTAGCCGTAGCCGCGCTCCGCCAGACGGGCGAGCTGGCGCTTGAGCACGCCGCGCGGGTCGCCGGGGAATGGGTCGCCGGTCGGCGTGAACACGTCGCAGATCACGCGCGCGGTGGCATGGCCGTTGCGCTCCCAGGGGATGACTGCGTAGGTCGCACGGTCCGGCATCAGGAACATGTCGCTCTCGGCGATGCGGGCGAAGCCGTCGATCGACGAGCCGTCGAACCAGATGCCGTTCGTCAGCGCCTCCTCCAGCTCCGCGGAGGGGATGGTCACCGCCTTGACGATGCCCATGATGTCCGTGAACTGCAGGTGCACGAAGTCGACCTCGTCGTGCTCGGCCCGCGCCAGCAGCTCGTGGATCCCCGGCTGCGGCCCCAGCGTCCTCCCCGTCGTGTCCGCCACGCGGCCTTCCCCCGTCGTCGTCGTCGACCGGCTCCTGCAGCGGAGACCGTAACCTGCTGGCGGCCTCTTGGCCCGCGCGGCCTCAGCGACCGGCGTGAGGGGTCGGGCGGCTGCGCCCCGGCCCCCGTCCGCGCCGGTACACCATCACGGTGCGGGTGAAGGCGATCACGATCGCGCCCTCCTGGTTGTAGCCCTCCGTCTCGACCGTGACGATGCCCACGTCCGGCCGGGACGAGGAGGGGCGCGCGGCGATCACGCGCGAGCGCGAGTAGATCGTGTCGCCCTCGAACACCGGGTTCGGCAGGCGCACGTCCGACCAGCCGAGGTTGGCGAACACGTTCTGCGAGACGTCCGTGACGCTCTGACCGGTGACGAGCGCCAGCGTGAAGGTGGAGTCGACCAGCGGACGCCCCCACTCCGTCTGGCTGGCGTAGTGGTGGTCGAAATGCACCGGCGCGGTGTTCTGGGTCAGCAGCGTGAACCAGAGGTTGTCGGTGGTGGTCACGGTCCGCCCCAGCGGGTGCTCGTACCGGTCGCCCACCTCGAAGTCCTCGAAGTAGCGGCCCTCCCAGCCGGCACGCAGCCGGCCGGCGCCCGGTCCGTCCGGGCGCGCGCCGCTCGAGGCGGGCGCGCGACCGGACGGTTCCTCCTCCTGGGTCATGCCTCCTAGGCTACTTCCGCGGCGGCACCGTGATGGTGGTGCGCGCGCGGTCGCGCGTGGTGGTCAGCTTCTGGGCCAGCACCCGCAGGCGCCAGAGGCCGGCGGCGGGCTTGTTCACCCGGAAGAAGCCGAAGGAGGCGCCTCCGCGGAACGTGAAGGCCTTCCCCGGCTTGGCCCGCGTGTGGACCTTGCCCTTCGGGTCGACGAGCTCCAGCCGGTAGCGGCCGTCGCCCCAGCCGACGAAGAAGGTGGCGGAGGGGAGGCCGCGCGCCAGCTTCTGCTTGAAGTTGCGCTGCTGCCCGGCCACGTAGGTGAACACCTTGGTCTGCAGCGTCTGCTGGCCAGTGGTGCGGCCGAAGCAGCGGAAGTAGATGTCCGTCAGCTGGGCCGCGGTCGAGGTCGCGAAGTACTGGCCGCCGGTCTCGGCCGCGATCCGCTTGAGGCGGGCCACGTCCGTCGGCTGGAAGCTGCTCGGGGAGCCGAGCTGCACGGCGCAGACTGGCCAGGGGCGCCCCGAGGGGTTGTAGGCGAAGCGCAGGTGCCCGTTGAGATAGGTGCCTGAGTTGTGGCCGCCGTCGGTGAGGAAGATCACGGCCTTCTGGCGGTTCGGGTCCACGCCGGCGCCCGTGAGCGCCTCGTAGGCCTTGTCCATCCCGACGTTGTAGTTCGTGCTGCCGCTGTTGATGATGCCCTTGTTCGCGGCGGCCTTCAGGGCGTTCACGACGCTTGCGGCGCCGGTGATGATCGTCGAGTCGAAGATCGGCTGGTAGTCGTCGTCGAAGCCGACGGCGCCGAGCCGGTCGGCCGGGCGCACCAGCTCGGCGAGCAGGTTGACGGCGTCCTTGCGCACGAACTTCGGGTCGGTCCCGGACATGCTGCCGGAGACGTCGACGATAGCCTCGATGTCGATCGGGCCGGGCAGCGGCACCGGGGGCGCGATCGCCCGCGAGGTCAGCGTGCCGAGGCCGCGCGACACGGGCACCCCGTCCACGGTGTAGACGAGGTTCAGCGGCCCGTCATAGCCTGCGGCGGGGGCGGAGATGAGGATCGTGGTGTCGGAGGCCGAGCCGCCGATGGGGGTGCCGTCCGCGAGCTGCACCTGGAAGTTCACGGCGCTGCTGTGCGCGAGCACCCGCAGGTACACGATGCCCCCCGGCGGCACCACTGTCCGCCGCGCGACCGCGTCGACGATGCCGGTGGGCTCCGCGCCGCTGCCCTGCGAGCCGGCGCAGACGTCGAAGATGTCGAGGGCGAGGTTCGCCACCGAGGGGACCCCCGGGGCGCCATCGTTGACCGGGCCGGCCGTCGCCTCGCGGTTTGCCTCCGCGTATGGGCGCTCGGGGCAGTTGTCGTACTTCGAGGTCTTCAGCGTGTAGGGCGGCGTGCTGCCGGTCAGGCCGCTGGTGGGGATCGTGTAGACGCCGACGGCGTTGGTGTACTGGGAGTCGGCGAAGCGCGCGTTGGCGTCGGTCACCTCGACGCGGACGTCGCCGATCGGCACGCCCGCGCCGTTCGCCACCGTGCCCGTGATGTCGGCCCGGGCCGTTCCGGCGGCGGTCATGGTCAGCAGGCCCGCCAGCGCGAGGCTCGCCCACGGGCGGGCCCTGGCGCCGCGGAGCGCTGCAGGGTGATTCATCGAGGTTCCTCCTCGTGGCGGGGATCACACGATGATTAGCCTCTCGGAGCTTGCCGCGCCAGCCCTGAGGGTGCTCGCGTCGCCCCCCGGCCCCCGGGCCCCGGCCCCCGGGTGCGGTCAGAGCGGTTCGAGGCGGGCGGTGAAGTGGCGCAGCCAGGCGGCCTGCTCGACGATCCGGTAGCCGCTCAGCTCGCCGGCGCGAGCCGCCACGGCCGCGATGACCTCGCCGACGTAGTCCACGTGGCTCTGGGTGTGCACGCGGCGGGGCAGCGCCAGCCGCACCAGCTCGTGGGGGGCCGGCAGCTCGCGGCCTCCCGGACCCGGCCGGCCGAACATCAGGGAGCCGATCTCGACGCCGCGGACGCCCCCCTCCAGGTAGAGCTCCGCGGCCAGCGCCTGGGCCGGGTACTGATGCGCCGGGATCTGCGGCAGCAGCCGCTTCGCGTCGAGGTAGACGGCGTGCCCGCCCGGCGGCCGCACCGTCGGCACGCCGGCGGCCCAGGCGCGCTCGGCGAGGTAGGCGACGGTCCGGGTCCGGTAGCGAAGGTAGTCGGGGTCGGTGATCTCGAGCAGCCCCTGGGCCAGCGCCTCCAGGTCCCGCCCCGCCAGGCCGCCGTAGGTCGGGAAGCCCTCGGTGAGGATGAGCACGTTGCGGCAGCGCTGGGCCAGCAGCGGGTCGTTCAGGGCGAGCGCCCCGCCGATGTTCCCGAAGCCGTCCTTCTTGAGGCTGATCGTGCAGCCGTCGGCGAGGCGGAAGGCCTCCTCGGCAACCGCCCGCGGCGTGCGCCCCTCCTGGCCCGGCTCCCGCTGGGTGATGAACCAGGCGTTCTCGGCGAAGCGCGCCGCGTCCAGCACCAGCGGGCGCTCGTAGCGCCGGCACACCGCGCGGACGGCGCGCAGGTTGGCGAGCGAGACCGGCTGGCCGCCGCCCGAGTTGTTGGTGATCGTCACCATCACGAGCGGGATCCGCTCCCGCCCGTGGCGCTCGAAGGCGGCCTCGAGCGCCTCGACGTCCATGTCGCCCTTGAACGGCGCCTCGGACTCCATGTCGCGCCCCTCGGCGCAGAGCAGGTCGAGCGCCTCGGCGCCCTGATACTCGATGTTCGCCCGCGTGGTGTCGAAGTGGGAGTTGCTCGGCACCACGTCGCCGGCGCCGACCGCCTCCGTGAACAGGATCCGTTCCGCCGCCCGGCCCTGATGGGTGGGGATGACGTGCCGCAGGCCGGTCAGCTCGTGCACCACCCCCTCGAAGCGCTCGAACGAGCTCGACCCGGCGTAGGACTCGTCGCCCCGCATCATCGCGGCCCACTGCTCCGCCGACATCGCGCCGGTCCCGGAATCGGTCAGCAGGTCGATCAGGACGTCCTGCGAGCGCAGCGCGAACAGGTTGTGCCCCGCGGCGGCGAGGGCCGCCTCCCGCTGCCCCCGGGTCGTGAACCGCAGCGGCTCGACCGACTTGATCCGGAAGGGCTCGATGATCGTCCGCTGCAGAGGGACGTCCATCGCCTCACGCTATCGTCGGGCCCGGACGCTGCCGGGCGCGCCGGCGGCGGCGCTGGCAGGCTGGGTCCATGACGTCCCGGACCCCCTCCGACCTCGTCGTCGCCACGGCGGACCGCGGCGCGCTGGGCGGGGCCGCCGCCCTGCTGGGGGGGGAGATGGTCGACAACCCGGTGCACGTGGCCGCCCTCGGTGCGGACCATGATCGGCGCGAGCGCGCCCTCGCCGCGCTCTTCGGGACGGCGCTCGGGGAGGCGGGGGAGCTGCCGCTGACCGCCCTCCGCGGCGACGCCCTGGTCGGCGTGCTGTTCCTCGCGCCCCCGGGCTCCTGCCCGCCCTCGGCGGGGCAGCAGATGCGGATGGGGACCCGGCTGATGCTGCGCCTGGGGCCCGCCACGCTGACCCGCGTGACCGCCTGGATGGGCGAGTGGCAGCGCCGGGACCTGCGCGAGCCGCACTGGCACGTGGGTCCGCTCGCGGTCGCCGGGCCGGAGCGCAACCTCGGGATCGGGTCGCGGCTGCTCGAGGCCGCCTGCGAGCGCATCGACGCCGATGGCGCCCCCGCCGCGCTCCAGACCGACAGCGAGGCGAGCCTGCGCCTCTTCGAGCGCTTCGGCTTCGCATCCGAGGCCGAGATGAGCGTCCTCGGCGTGCCGACCTGGCTGATGGTCCGCCGGCGGTCGTGAGGGTCGCCGTCCTCGGGGGGACCGGCCTCATCGGCCGCCGCCTGACCGCGGCGCTGAGGGCGCGGGGCGACGAGGTCACCGTCATCTCACGGGGCGGCGGGGCGCCGGCCGGGGGGCGCCCGCTGCCCTGGGACCCCGCGGCGGGGCCGTTTCCCGCCGGAGAGCTCGACGGCCTCGACGCCGCCGTGAACCTGGCGGGCGAGCCGGTCCTCGGCCGGCCCTGGACGCCCGAGGTGCGGGCGGCCATCCGGGAGAGCCGACTGCGCGCCACGAACGGCCTGGTGGCGGCGATGGCCGCAGCCGCCGACGGCCCGCGGACGCTCGTCAGCGCGAGCGCGGTCGGCTACTACGGCTCCCGCCCGGACCCCGTGGACGAGGCGGCGCCGCGCGGGAGCAGCTTCCTCGCCGGCGTCTGCGCCGACTGGGAGCAGGCCGCCCGCGGTGCCGAGGGCCTTGGGGCGCGGGTCGTGCTGGCGCGGATCGGCGCGGTGCTGGCGCGCGAGGGCGGGGCGCTGCCGCTTGCGGCCGCCGCCACGCTCGCCTTCCTCGGCGGCCCGCTGGGGGACGGGCTCCAGTGGATCGCCTGGGTCGGCGCCGGCGACGTGGTCGGCCTGCTGCTGCACGCGCTGGACGACCCGGCCATCTCCGGGCCCCTCAACGTGGCCGCGCCGGCGCCGGTCCGCCAGTGGGAGCTGGCCGCCGCGCTGGGCCTCCTGCTGATGCGGCCCGCCGTCGCGCCGATCCCCGCGCCGCTCGTGCGGCTCGCCGCGGGCGGGATGGCGGACCTCCTGCTCGCCAGCCACCGTGTGGTGCCGGCGCGCGCGCTGGCCGCCGGCTATCGCTTCCGCCACCCGACGCTGCTGCCGGCGCTGCGGGCCGAGCTGGCGGGCGCGCCGGCGCTGGCCTGACGAGGCTCCGAGAACCGCGTTCAGCGGAGGCAGGGCGGTGGCGCTCACGGTGGCGCAGCACCGCTTGCGCCCGCGGATGGGGTGGGTGGCCCTGATTCGCGGTTCACGCCGCTCGGGAAGGGCCGCGATCGAGCCGCTGCGCCCCGGGGATCGCAGGCTCCCAGGGCTGTGCGGACTGGCACCAGAGCTCGACCGTCGGCCGGAGCCAGGAGGTGTCGTTCAGGGTGCCGCCCTTGATGAAGACCAGGTCCGGGATCGCCTCGACGCGGCTCACGATCGGCGATCCGCAGGCCGAGCAGAAGTGGCGGTTGGTGTTCGTGCCGTGATCGTCGCCGGTGGTCGCGAACGTGCGCAGGGTGCCGCCCTGGACACTGAAGCCGTTCGCCGGCACGCCGACGATCAGCGACGACGCGGTTCCGGTCTGGCGCTGGCAGTTGGCGCAGTGGCAGAGGGCGGTGACGGCCGGCTCGCCGTCGAACGCGTAGCTGACGGCGCCGCACAGGCAATGCCCCTCGAGGTGCATCATCCCTCC
>JAWVEW010000436.1:0-2819 GCA_033856495.1 Miltoncostaeaceae bacterium
CCGTGATGAGCGGGGTGACGTTCACGCTGGTCCAGGCGCCCGCCGTGGCTGCGCCGGACGACCCCAGCTTGGCGCCGAAGGCGGGCGCGTTGGCGTCGCTGATCGCGCTCTCGAGCCAGCTGGTGTCGGCCACCGCGAACGCGTCGTAGCCGACGGGCTGGCCGCTGGTGGCCCAGACGCGCAGGGTCGCCGAGGCGGGCGGCCCCGTCAGGCCGCTGACGCTGAAGCGCAGGTAGCTCCGCATGAGCGGGGTGGCGTCCACCTTCAGCGTGGTGACGGCGCCGTAGTTGCTGCCGGTGCTGCCCGCGTTGGTGTACGCGTCGGCGGAGGGCGTGAGCGTCTGCGTGGTGGTGATGGGCGCGGATGTGGTGACGCTCGCCGGCGCCGACTGCGCCGAGGTGTTCCCGCCGGCGTCCGCGGCCGAGACCCGGTACGTGTACGCGGTGCTGGGGGCAACGGTCGCGTCGCGGAACGAGGTGACCGTCCCGACGCTCGCGATCTGCGTGCCGTTGCGGAAGACGTCGTAGCCGGTGACGGCGAGGTTGTCGCTCGCCGGCTGCCAGGCCAGGTCGACGCCGCCGCCCGACCCGACGCCGGCGGTCAGCCCGGTGGGCGCCGACGGGGGCGTGGTGTCCACGATGAAGGAGGTGTCGGCGAGCACCTCGTCGAAGGCGACGTCGTAGGTCTTCCCCGAGGGGGCGTCCTCGCCGATCTGGAGGCGGGCCGCGGGGGTGGTTCCGAAGGACGCCGTGCCGCCGAGCGCCGCCACCTGGCTGCCGTCGAGCCACACGTCGCTGCGCCCGGAGGAGCCGGCGACCAGCAGGTGCACCTGCAGCTCGTGCCAGGCGCCGGGGGCGACCGTGATCGCCGACGTGGCGGTGGTTGCGGCGGGGCCGTTCTGGCTCAGGAGGCGCGCCGTCGGGCTGAGCGCGAGCGTGACGAGCGGCGTCCCCGCAGCGGTCGCCAGGCGGAGGAGGGTCACCTGGTTCGCTCCCTGGCTCGCGACCCGGAAGCGCACGCGGGCGTAGATCTCGGTCAGCCCGCCGCCCAGGGTCTTGACGGCGAAGGCGCTGCCGCTGCCGGCGCTGGTTGCGCGGGCCGCGAAGGACCCCGCGTTCACCGGAGCGGAGCTCGCGACGAGGCCCTGCACCGTGGTCCAGCGGGCGAGGTTTCCGCTCTCGAAGCCGTCGCTGAAGACCACCGGCGTGTCGGCGGACGCCACGTTGCTCGGGAGCGATGCGTTCCCGCCGCCGTCTCGGGCCACGACCACGTAGAAGTGCGAGCTCAGCGGCGAGACCGCGGTGTCGGCGTAGGCGGTCGAGGATCCGCCGACGCTGGCGATGGCGGCGCAGCCCGGATCACCCGAGGCCGGCGAGCAGTCCCGGTAGACGTCGTAGCCCGTCACGCCGACGTCGTCGGCGGCGGCCTGCCAGGCGAGGTCGATCTCGAGGCCCGAGGCCGCGGTCGCGGTCAGGCCGGTGGGCGCCGAAGGGGCGATGACGTCGGCGATCTGCTGGGGATCGACGGCGACGTCGTCGTAGGCGACGTCGAAGCTGCGGCCGGCCACGCCGTCGCCGACCTCGATCGCGGCGATCTGGCCGGATCCGCCGGCGGCGATCGTGCCGCTGAGCAGCGCGATGCGCGCGCCGTCGAGCCACACCTCGCTCTGGCTGGAGGCGCCGCTCGACAGGAAGCGGACCTGGACCGTGTGCCAGACGTCCTCGCTCACCAGCGGGTTCGAGCCGCCGGTCGTGATGCCGGTGATCGCCAGGCGACCGCCGTTGGAGAGCGAGAGGGTCGCCAGCCTGGTCCCGGCCGACGAGTCGAAGGAGAGCAGGTTGACGGAGCTCGTCGCGCCGCGGTCCAGCACCTTGAACCGCAGCTGGTAGTAGAGCTGGTCCTGGGGCGCGACCGTCCGGGAGGCCCAGGCCGGGGAGCCGGTGCTGGTCGCCCGGGCGGCGTTGGCGCCGCTGAAGACCTGCGACTGACCCACGCTGAGGCCGTTCACGCTGCTCCAGCCGCCCAGCCCGCCGCTCTCGAACCCGTCGCTGAAGAGCAGCGCGACGGGGTCGGTGGCCGCGCTCGCCGGCGCGCTGCGGGCGGAGACGTTCCCGGCGGCGTCGCGCGCAGCGACCTCGTACGTGTGGGTGGTTCCCGGGCTCGGGGTGGCGTCCGTGTAGGCGCCCTCGGGCCCGGCGTTGGCCAGCAGCGCGCCGTCCCGGTAGACGTCGTAGCCGGTGACGCCGACGTTGTCGGTCGCGACGGTCCAGGAGAGCCTGATCTGCGAGCGCGACGGGGCGCTCGCCTGGAGGCCGGTGGGAGCGGTCGGCGCCGCGGCGTCGGGGCTGCCGCCGGCCGCCGCGTGGCAGGCGACGGAGCCCGAGTCAAGCGTGACGCCGTCGGTGTTCATGAAGCGGAAGGCCGCGCCGGCGGGGTTCAGCTCCAGGCGCAGCGCCCCGAACTGCTTCGAGGAGGCGGCCGCGACGCGGGGGTCGGACTGGACGAAGTTCTGGAGCGCGTGGCCGCCGGTTCCCACGACGATCTCGGTGGTGCCGGCGGGGCTCGGCGCCCCTGCGGCGTCGAGCGGCTCCCAGCGCTGGTAGGAGTGGTCGTGTCCGTTCACCACGAGATCCACCCCGCTCTGGGCCAGCAGCGCCCAGACCGGGTCCATGCGGGTGCCCATCCCCTCCTGCCCGATGTTGAAGCGGGGGTGGTGGAAGTAGGCGAGAACGCACGGCTGCGTGTTGGTCTGGAGGTCGTTGGCGAGCCACTCGTACTGCGGCGAGCCCGGCCCGAACTGACCCAGCTCGGCGTTCGAG
>JAWVEW010000437.1:0-3476 GCA_033856495.1 Miltoncostaeaceae bacterium
CGCGCGACGTCGTCCACGTCGGCCGCGACCAGCGCCTGGGCGCGCCAGCCGTGGGCGTCCTCCTCGTCCTCCTCGATGAGCCGCTCGGTGATGCCCGCGGCCTCCCGAAACTCGCGGCGCGCCCGCAGGGTGGCGGCCAGCGCGGCCCAGCCCGGCGCGTTCTCGCGCAGGGTCGGAAGCGCCCGCACCGACTCGCGCAGAGCGGCCTCGCTGCCCTCGAGGTCACCGACGTCCCGGCGGGCGGCGCCCAGGGTCCGCAGCGACGCGGGGGACGGCGCCAGCGCGTGCGCCCGCTCGGCGTTGGCCAGGGCCCGCACGGCGTCGCCCGCCGTTCGCGCCGCCCGTGCGATGCGCAGCGCCTCGGCGCCGTCGGCCAGCCCGGCGGCGGCCGCGCGCTCCTCCTCCAGCCGCGCCCGCGCGGCCGGGGCGGCGAGCAGCGTGGTCGAGCCGGGCGCCATCCGCGCGTCGTCCGGCGCGTAGCGCTGGATCCGCTCGCGGGCGGTCTGGAGACGGGCCTCGCGCTCGGCCCGCTGCCGGGCGCCGGGGCCCGCGGCGGCGACGCGCGGCGTGAGCCGCGCGTGCAGGAGCGCGTCGTACTCGCGCCGGAGGTCCGCGCGCAGGAGGACCCGCTCGCCCTGGTCGCAATAGGCGCGCTCGTTCGCCCGCCGGGCCTGCGTCATGGGGGTCCCGCTCAGCTCCTTGCGCTTGCGCGCGGCGGCGTCCTTGATCGTCGCGGCGTCGGCGTGGTGCGGGATGCCGAGCCACTCGTAGAGGTCGCGCTCGGCGAGCTGGCGCAGGAACTCCGCTCGCCGCCGGCGCTGGTCGTCAACGGCCACCACCCAGGAGCTTAACCTCCGCGAGCCGGGGCCTCGCCGGCGTCCAGCCCCGGGCCAGGGCAGCCGCGGCGACGAGGACGGGCAGGGCGCCCGCCAACAGCAGCGTCCAGCGCGCCCCGAGCACGGAGATCAGCAGCCCGCCGCCCACCAGCGCGGCGAGCTCCGCCGCGTTGCGAGCCGAGTTGTAGGCGGCGAAGGCGCGCCCGCGCAGCTCGTCGGGGACCTCGGTGTGGAGGAGGGTCCGCACCAGCACGTTCTTCACCCCGTGCGCCGCGCCGCCCAGGAGGTAGGCGCCGAGCGCGAAGCCGAAGGCAAGCCAGAGCGTCGGAATGGCGAGGCCCGCTCCCTGGACGGCGATGGCGACCAGCGCCGCGGTCGCGAAGCCGGCCGCGGCGACGCGTCGGGCGATCGCCATCGAGCCCACCGCCATACCGAGCGTCCAGACCGTCATCAGCGCGCCGTAGCCGCCGTCTCCGACCCGCAGGACGTCCTTCGCGAAGAAGACCTCGGCGGTGGCGGAGGCGGTCATGAACAGCAGCGAGACGACGGCGACCGCCATCACGGGCCCAAGGGTGGCGTGACGCAGGAGGAAGAGGAAGCCGTCGCGGGCGCGCTCCGGCGCGGCGCCCTTCCGGGCGGGCCGGGGCGGCCGCCGGCAGCGCAGGATGGCCGCGCCGGCCGCCACGATCACGAAGGTGGCCGCGTTCAGCAGCAGGGCCAGACGGGTGCCGCCCGCCGCCGCCAGGGCGCCGCCGGCCAGCGGGCCCAGCGTGAAGCCCACGTACCGGGCCGTTTCCACGCGCCCGTTGGCCACTGCCAGCCGACCCTCGCCGACGGCCGCGGGGAGGAGGGCGAACTCGGCGGGCTGGGCGACGGCGAAGCCGGTGCCGATCAGGGCCGTGAGCACGAGGATCGGCGCGAGCCCGTCCACGAAGGCGAGGGCGGCGGCCGCCGCGGCCTGGGCCAGCGAGACCCACAGCAGCAGGCTGCGGCTCTCGACCCGGTCCACCAGTAGCCCCGCCGGTCCGCCGAGGAGCGCGACCGGCGCCCATAGCGCGACGAACAGGCCGGCCACGGCGAGCCCCGACCCGGTCCGCTCGTGCAGGGCCAGGGCCAGCGGCACCACCGCCAGGAAGTCCCCCAGGGCCGACAGCCCCACGGCGCCCACGATTACGTGCAGGTCCCGGTCGCGCATGCAGCGAAACTAGGCGGGCGTCGGCCGCGCGTCGTGCGTGCACACACCCAGGTTCGGATGTCGCGGCACCCATTCGAGGCTCGATCGCCGCTCCGGGGCCTCGCTGCCTGGACTCCCGGCCCGTGGAGGCGAGCGGCGCAGACGGTCCGGATCGTCGCCTCGCCCGGCGGCTGCGGCGGGCACTGGTGGGCGTCAGCATGCTCGCGGCGCTGCTCGCGCTCACGGTCGCGGGCCTCCTCGTCTACTGGGACGGCTGGCTCCTGAGCGCGTCGGGCGACCCGTTCACGCGCGGACCCTTCCTCACCCGGCTGGGCACGACGGACGCCGCGTTGCGCTGGCGGCTGCGGGGCGACGGGCCGCCGACCCTCTCCGCCACCGGCCCCGGCGGCAGCCGGCACCGCGCGCAGGGCGGGCGTTTCCGGGGCCTCCAGCCGGGGACCGCATACGCATGGACCGCATCCGTCGGCGGCACCGTACGGGCGGCCGGCTCCTTCACCACCGCGCCCCGGCGGTTGGACCGGAGGGTGACGTTCGCCGTGTTCGGCGACTACGGAGTCGGCGGCGACCACGAGTGGGCGGTCGGCCGCCTCGCCGCGGCGCTCGACCCGGCGTTCGTCCTCACGACCGGCGACAACAGCTACCTGGTGGGGATGGAGCGCCTGCTCGACCACAACATCTTCGAGCCGCTGCGCGCGGTGATGGCCGAGGCCCCGCTCTGGGCGGCGCTGGGCGACCACGACGCCGCCTGGCGCGGCGGCCGCGACGTGGTGCGCGCCCTCGACCTGCCTGGCGGGGGGGTTCGCTACGCGGTGCGCTACGGGCCCATCCAGATCGTGGTGCTGGGCGTGAGCGCCGCCGCCGCCGCCCAGGCCTTCGCCCGGCGCGCCCTGGCCGAGCCGGGGCCCGCCCTGCGCTTCGTGGTGGTCCACAAGCCGCTGCCGCCGGGCCATCCGCTGCTCCCGCTGCTGCGCAGGAGCGGCGTCGCCGCAGTCTTTTCGGGCCACCTGCACCGCTACGAGCGGCGCGTGGTCGGAGGCGTGCTGAACCTGACCATCGGCACGGGCGGCGCACCCCGCTCGTCCAGCTTCACGCCCACCACCGAAGGCGCGCGGGTCTCGCTCGCCGAGCACGGCCTACTGCGTGTGGACGCCGGCCCGGGCCGCGTCGTCTACACGTTCGTGGACACCCGCGGCCGGGTGCGCGACCGACTGGTGCAGACCACCCGGAGCGGCGCGTGAGCGCGCTGCGGCCGATCCTGTTCGGCCTCGGCCTGGTGATCCTCGTGAGCACGCTCGCCGTGGACGAGCCGGAGGTGTTCCGGCTGCGCGGGCCGGCGGCGGTCCTGGCCTTCGTCGTGGGCGCCGGCGCGGTCGCCGCCGACGGCGTCCCCCTCCGTCGGGCGGCGGCGGCCTGCTCGGCCGCCACGATGGTGCTGGGGCTCGCCT
>JAWVEW010000438.1:0-2914 GCA_033856495.1 Miltoncostaeaceae bacterium
CTGCCGGCCAAGCGCCACGTGCAGTTCCGCGAGGGCCCCGGCGAGCGGCTCCTCACCGAGGAGGTGATGGGCTACGAGGGCTTCAGCGGCAACGAGTCGATCCTCTATCACCTCTGGTCCCCCTGCCGCGTGCGCGAGGTGGGCTCCTTCGAGCCGATCGCCCGCGACGGCGAGGAGGAGTGGCTGCCGCCCACCCACGTCCACCGCCACCTGCGCACCGGCGGCCTCGAGCCGATGGGCGACCCGGTCAGCGGACGCCGGCCGCTGATGTGGAACGGCGACCTGGAGGTCGCGCTCTGCCGGCCCGAGCGGGAGACGGAGGTCTTCTACCGCGACGGCGAGGGCGACCAGGTCGTGTTCGTGCACGAGGGATCGGGGGTGCTGGAGAGCGTCTTCGGCCGCCTGCCCTTCCGCGCCCACGACTACGTGGTGATCCCGCGCGGCACCACCCACCGATTCCGCCTCGACCCCGGCCCCCAGACCTGGCTGACGTTCCACACGCCCGGCGAGATCGAGACGCCCTCCCGCTACCGGAACCGCTACGGGCAGCTGGTCGAGGGCGCGCCGTACTCGCACCGCGACTTCCACCCGCCCGGGGAGCTGGAGACCCGCCGCGAGCGGGGGGAGTTCGAGGTGATGGTGCGCGTCCGCGGGGGCCACCAGCGCTACACCCTCGACTACCACCCCTTCGACGTCGTCGGCTGGGACGGCTACGTCTACCCCTACACCTTCAGCGTGGACGACTTCGAGCCGGTCGCCGGTCGCATCCACCAGCCGCCGCCCGTGCACCAGACCTTCCAGGGCCCGAACTTCGTCATCTGCTCGTTCTGTCCCCGCCAGCTCGACTGGGACCCGCTGGCGATCCCGATCCCCTACCACCACTCGAACCTCCAGTCGGAGGAGGTCATCTACTACGTCTCCGGCGAGTTCGGCTCGCGGCGGGGGATCGAGCCGGGATCGGTGACGGTGCACCCCTCCGGCCTGCCCCACGGCCCCCAGCCCGGGCTGGTGGAGCGCTCCCTGGGCGCCCGCCGCACCGAGGAGCTGGCCGTGATGTGGGACACCTTCCGGCCGCTGCGGCTGGCGGCGCTGGCGCGGGACCTGGACGACCCCGCGTACGCCCTCTCCTGGTACGAGGACGAGGGCACGGGGGGCGCCGGCCCCCGCTGAGGACCCCGCCCCAGCGGTTTCGGACGCGGGGCCGGGGATAGGCTGCGAGGGTGGTCGCTCCCACGGACCTGACCGACGCGGCGGCCACCGGCGCCCGAACCCCGGCGGAGACCTCGCTCGCGCTCGGCGCTGAGGCCCCCCGCTTCCTGAACCGCGAGCTGTCGTGGCTCCAGTTCAACGAGCGCGTGCTGGCGCTGGCCGAGGACGACGGGGTGCCGCTGCTGGAGCGCGCCAAGTTCCTGGCCATCTTCAGCCAGAACCTGGACGAGTTCTTCCAGGTGCGCGTGGCCGGCCTGAAGGATCAGCTGGCGGCCGACGGGCCGGTGCGGCGCTCGCCCGACGGGCTCACGCCGGCCGAGCAGCTGCGCGCCATCTCCGCCACCGCGCACGAACTGGTCGACCGGCAGGAGGCCGCCTTCCTCGACTCGCTCGAGCCGGCGCTGGCAGCGGAGGGGATCGAGATCCTGGACTGGACCTCCGTGGACGAGGGCGCCCGCCGGGCGCTCGCGCTCCAGTTCGAGCAGCGCGTCCTGCCGATGCTGACCCCGCTGGCCGTCGACCCCGGCCATCCCTTCCCCTACATCTCGGGGCTCTCGCTGAACCTCGGCGTGATGGTGCGCGATCCCGTGTCGGCCGAGCGCCGCTTCGCCCGCGTGAAGATCCCGCCGCTGCTCCCGCGCTTCCTTGCCGTGGGCGACGGCGAGCGGTTCGTGCCGGCCGAGCAGGTGATCGCGGCTCACCTCGGAGCCCTCTTCCCGGGGATGGAGATCGAGTCGCACGCCGCCTTCCGGGTGACGCGCAAGGCCGACCTCGCGCTCGAGGAGGACGCCGAGGATCTCCTCGAGGCGGTGGAGCTGGAGCTCCGCCGGCGCCGCTTCGGGCGCGCCGTGCGCCTGGAGGTCGAGCGCGCCATGGGCGACGAGGCCCGCGAGCTGCTGGTGCGCGAGCTGGAGCTGGGCGCCGAGGACGTCTACCTCCTCCGGGGGCCGCTCGACCTGAGCGGCCTGTGGGCGGTCCACGCGCTCGACCGGCCGGAGCTCAAGCATCCGGCCTTCGCGCCGGTCACCCCGCCGCGCCTGCGGGGGCTGGGGCACGACCCCCCCGACCTCTTCGCCGTGATTCGCGAGGGCGACGTGCTGGTCCACCACCCCTACGAGAGCCTCGCGACCTCGGTGGTGGCCTTCATCGAGCAGGCCGCGGCCGATCCCGCCGTCGTCGCGATCAAGCAGACGCTCTACCGGACCTCGGGCGACAGCCCCTTCGTGAGGGCGCTGATCGACGCCGCCGAGCGCGGCAAGCAGGTGGTGGTGCTGGTGGAGCTGAAGGCGCGCTTCGACGAGCAGGCGAACATCGCCTGGGCACGGGCGCTGGAGCAGGCGGGCGTGCACGTCGTGTACGGGCTGGTGGGCCTGAAGACGCACACCAAGACCGTGCTCGTCGTGCGCGACGAGGGGGCGCGGCTGCGCCGCTACTGCCACGTCGGCACCGGCAACTACAACCCGAAGACCGCGTGCATCTACGAGGACGTAGGGCTGCTCTCGTGCGACGAGGACCTCGGCGCCGACCTCAGCGAGCTCTTCAACACGCTCACCGGCTTCAGCCGGCAGGGCCGCTACCGGAAGCTGCTGGTGGCGCCGCTGTTCCTCCGCACCGGGCTCGAGAAGCTGATCCGGGGCGAGATGGAGGCTCCGGACGGCAAGGGCCGGATCGTGATGAAGATGAACAGCCTGGTGGACCCGGGAGT
>JAWVEW010000439.1:0-2639 GCA_033856495.1 Miltoncostaeaceae bacterium
CCGGGCCTGGTCCTCGGCGACGCGGGGGATCTGGACGCCCTGCTGCCCGTAGACGAACTGGACGAGGCCGCTGCAGTCGAAGCCGGTCTCCGGGCTCGTGCCGCCCCAGAGGTAGGGCATTCCGAGATACGCGAGGGCCATCTCGGTCGCCGCCTGGCGCAGCGCGGGCGTGGTTCCGGTCACCGGCTCGGCCGCACCGGTTGCGACCGGCGCCGCCAGGCCGGCCTGCATGCCGGCTGCGAGCGCCCAGCCGTAGGGCGCCGCGGCTCCCGCGAAGACGCTCCCGTTGGGATCGCCGCCCAGCTCGGCGTAGAGGCGCCCGACCACGGTGGTCCAGTTGACGTTCAGGTTGCTGGGGTCGTTGGCCGCGCCGACCGGCGCCCAGGTCTGGCTGATCTGGGCGATCGTGACCTTCCCGGCGCCCAGGTAGAGGTCTCCCGCCAGGTTCCGCGCCGCGGCGCCGATGGCGTCCGCCCAGGTCGGGTACTCGATCCCCGGCCCCATGCCGAACGGGTTGTGGATCAGCTGGGAGGGGCCGTAAGTGCCGAAGCCGGTCTCGGAGCCCGCGATGGCGACCAGCAGGCGCGGGTCCAGGCCCACCGCGGAGGCCTCGGCGACGAAGGTCTGCCCGAGCCCCACGAGCGGGCTGCCCTTGGTCGCGAGGTAGGCGTCGAGGGCCGGCCCGAGGCTCGCCGGGTCGGGCAGTGAGATCGGGGCGGGGCTCGGGATGACCTGCGCCGGCGCGGGCTCCGTCGGCGTGAAGGCCAGGACCTCGGCGGAGTCGGCGCCGTCAGCCGCGGTCGGGTCCAGGAGATCGTCGCGGACCGTGACCTGCGCCTGGTCCAGCAGCGTGAACTTGCGCCGCTCGAGGGTCCGGTGCAGGGCGTGCAGCCGGTCGAATCCGGTGTGGGACCCGCTCTCCATGGCCGTGCGCGCGCGCGCCAGCTGGGCCGAGGTGGCGTTCAGGCTCGCCGCCACGCGGTCCCCGCCGGGCTTCGGCGCCGCCGTGGCGGCCTCGGGCGAGGGGCGGATGACGATCACCGGCTCCGCGGAAGCCGCGCCGGCGCCCGACGCGGCGACGACGGCGCAGAGGAGCGCGGCCGCGACAGCGGCATGTCGGCATGATCCCATCCCTTCTTGTCGTCGGCCGGCCGGCGCAGGAGTTGAGTCTGCGCCGCCGGTCCGGGCGGGATGGGGGGGCGCGCGCCGGACGGCCGCCCCCCGCGGGTCTCAGGGGCGGACGGCCCCCACGTAGTCGGAGCGTCCGCTCATGCTCGCGACCCGCACGACGTCGCCCGTGTGCGGCGCGTGCACGTACTGGCCGTTCCCGAGGTAGATCCCCATGTGCCCGAGCCCGTTGAAGAAGACCAGGTCGCCCGCCTGGAGCTGGTCCGAGGGGACGTGGGGGAACGCGCCGTAGATCGCGCCGGTGTAGTGGGGCACGCTCTTGCCGATCTGCGCGTACACGTAGGAGGCCAGGCCGCTGCAGTCGAAGCCCGACGGCGACGCGCCGCCCCAGACGTAGGGCACTCCCAGGTAGCGCATGGCGATCGAGGCCGCGGCGGCGTTGCCGTCGCCGCTCGGCAGCGGTCCGAGCAGCGGCTCGGAGGGCGTCCCGGCCGACGGGACCTCCTGGGCCTGCAGCAGGCGCTGGCGCGCCGCCAGGGCCGCCGCGCGCTGGCGCGCCTGCTCGGCCTCGAGCGCACGGCGCAGGTCCGCCTGGGCGCTGTCGAGAACGGCGCGGCGCTGGCGCAGGAGCGCGGCGACGCGGTCGCGCTCCTGGGCGCGGTTGGACACCTCGACCCGGGCGTGCGCGCGGTCCACGATCAGCGCCTTGCGGGCGGCGATCGTCCGTCCCCGGAAGTCGCGGACGTTCTGCACCACGCGCCCGTCCTCGCGCGCGATCTGGCTGAGCGTGTCCAGCTTGGAGACGACCGCGGAGAAGCTCGAGCTGGAGAGCAGCACCTCCGCCAGCGTCGGCTCGCCCTCGCGGTAGATGATGCGCAGGCGCTTGGACAGGATGATCTGCGAGGCCAGCAGGTCGCGCTTGGCCCGTACGAGCAGGCGCCGGTTCTCGACGATCCGGTCGCTGATCACGGAGAGGCGGTAGCGCGCGCCGTTGTAGGCCTCCACGGCGCGCTCCACCTGCGCGTCCACGGCGGCGAGCTGTGCCTGCAGCTGCGCCACCTGGGCCCGCTTGCCCTGGATCGTGCCGGGCTGGGCGGGTGCAAGGGTGACGCCGAGAGCCGCGAGGCCGAGGGCCGCGAGCACGACGACGAGCATGAGTGCGCTGCGGCGCGGACGCCGCTCGCTAACGGTTCTGCGCAGAACGGCCTTTCGTCGGGGGGCACTGCCGGCGATCAAGCCCTGCGTCGCGGGCGACCGTACCATCTCCGGCGCCCGATGAGAACCTCGCTGAAAGCGCCCTTTCGATCCCGGCCGCCGTGCCGGGTTCGGTTTGACCGCTCGCGGGCCGGGGTTCAACATCCGCTCGTGAGGCCGCGACGTCCCCGCAGGCGCCCTCTCGGGCGACCCCTCGCGGCCCTGGCCGGCGCGCTGGCGCTGCTTGCGCCGGCGGCCGGCGCGGCGCCCGGGGCAGCCGGCGCCGACGCCGGCGGCTTCGGCGCCTACGTGGACGA
>JAWVEW010000440.1:0-9868 GCA_033856495.1 Miltoncostaeaceae bacterium
GGGACCCACGTCTGCCTGCGCCGCGTGGACCCCGAGCAGATCTGGCGCCTCCTGCGGGCGGAGGGCGTGACCCACTATTGCGGCGCGCCCACGGTCCAGATCGCCCTGGTCAACCACGCGAGCGCCGGGCGCCTGGAGCGCCGGGTGACCGTCTGCGTGGCCGGGGCGCCGCCCTCGCCGACGCTGCTCGCCCAGATGCAGGCGCTCGACCTGCACCCGATCCACCTCTACGGGCTGACCGAGTCCTACGGCCCGCACACGCTCTGCGAGTGGCGCTCGGAATGGGCCGACCTGCCCGAGGAGGACCGGGCGCGGCTGCTCGCCAGGCAGGGCCAGTCCTACGTGATGGCCGATCCCACCCGGGTGGTCGACGAGCAGATGAACGACGTGCCGCGCGACGGCGCCACGCAGGGCGAGGTGGTCATGCACGGCAACAACGTCATGAAGGGCTACTTCGCCGACCCGGAGGCCACCGTCCAGGCCTTCCGCGGCGGCTGGTTCCATTCTGGCGACGTCGCGGTCTGGCACCCGGACGGCGACATCGAGCTCCGCGACCGCAAGAAGGACGTCATCATCTCGGGCGGGGAGAACATCTCCACCATCGAGGTGGAGCAGGCGGTGGCGCGCCACCCGGCGGTGCTCGAGTGCGCGGTGGTCGCGATCCCCGACGACTACTGGGGCGAGCGGCCGAAGGCCTTCGTCACCCTCAAGCCGGGCGCGCAGGTCACCGGCGAGGAGATCGTCGCCTTCTGCCGCGAGCGCCTCGCCCGATTCAAGTGCCCTGCCGCCGTGGAGTTCGGCGACCTCCCCAAGACCTCCACGGGGAAGGTGCAGAAGTTCGTGTTGCGCGACCGGGAGTGGGCGGGGCGCGAGAAGCGGGTCAACTGACGGCCAGTGGTGGCGGCTCGGCCGCCCGCCTGGGGCTGCACCGGTGGAGCGAGGCGGGGGGGACCGTCGTGCTGGTGCACGGCGACGTGACCGCGGGGGAGGCGGCCTGGTCCCGCCAGCGGCCGCTGGCCGAGCGCTGGCGCCTCTTGGTGGTCGACCGGCGGGGCTTCGGGGACGCGCCGGCGCCGGCCGGCGACCCCGGGCGCGAGGACTTCGAGGTCGACGCCGCGGACGTGGCCGCCCTGACGGCCGCGATCGGGCCGGTCCACCTCGTGGGCCATTCCTACGGCGGGGTGGTGGCGCTGCTGGCCGCCGACCGGGAGCCGGACGCGGTCCGCTCGCTGACCGTGATCGAGCCCCCCGCCTACGCGGTCGCGCGCGGGAACCCCGACGTGGAGGCGCTGCTCGCCCGCCAGCGGCGCCTGGTCGAGCAGGCGCGGGATCTTCCCCCGGAGGAGTACCTGCGCCGGTTCCTCGCCGACGTTGGCGGCGACCCGGATCGCGTGCCGAGCCCGCTGGGAGACGAGCTCGAGCGCCACACGCGGGTGGTGATGGGGTTCCGGCCGCCCTGGGAGGCCGAGATCCCGCTCGATCGGCTGGCGGGCGCCGGCATTCCGACGCTGGTCGTCTCGGGCGGGCACGGCGGCGGTTTCGAGGCGATCTGCGACGTGATCGCCGGCCGCCTCGGCGCCGAGCGGTCGGTGATCGCCGGCGCGGGGCACAACGTCCCCCGCGTCGCCGAGGCGCTGAACCCGCTGCTGGAGCGCTTCTGGCGCGGAGCGGTCGCCCGCTAGGACCCGCTCCAGACCGGGTCGCGCTTCTCGAGGAACGCGCCGATCCCCTCCTGGGCGTCCCGGGCGAGCGCGTTCGCGCACATCACGGCGCTGGCGTGCTCGTAGGCGGCGTCGGCGTGAGGCTCCAGGTTCTCGTAGAAGGCGCGCTTGCCGATGCCGAGCGTGAGGCCGCTCGCCGCCGCCACCCGCGCCGCCAGCGCGGCGGCCTCCTCGTCCAGGCGGTCGGCCGGGACCACCCGGTTGACGAGCCCCCAGTCCGCGGCGGTGGGCGCGTCGATGGGGTCGCCGGTCAGGAGCAGCTCGAGCGCCCGCTTGCGGCCCACCGAGCGCGCCACCTCCACCATCGGGGTGGTGCAGAAGAGGCCGATTCGCACCCCGGGCGTGGCGAAGCGCGCCGTCTGGGATGCGACCGCCAGGTCGCAGGCGGCCACGAGCTGGCAGCCGGCGGCCGTCGCGATGCCCTGAACCCGGGCCACGACCGGCTGCGGGATGCGGTGGAGCGTCAGCATCAGGTCGCTGCAGGCGGCGAAGATCCGCTCGTACTCCTCCTCCTCGCGACCGCGCAGCTCGCGCAGGTCGTGCCCCGAGCAGAAGACCGGTCCGGCGGCCCCGAGCACGATCGCGCGGACGCCGTCGTCCGCGGCGGTCGCCCGCAGCCGGTCCGTCAGCGCCAGCATCAGCTCCAGGGACAGCGCGTTGCGCCGCTCCGGTCGGTTGAGCGTGAGGGTGACGACCGCGCCGTCGCGGTCGACGAGGAGCGGGTCGGACATCGTGCCCTCCTTCCGGGCCTGCGCGGCGCGGTCCGCGCCCGCCCGGATCCTACGTCCGCCGGCCGTCGGGCGGCGACTGGAGGGTCCGTCCCCGGGAACGGCCAAGGCCGGGCGCTGGGCCCGGCCTTGGCGTCGTGCCGAGTGCTGGTCGGGCGGTCCGGCTAGCCGACCACGTGGAGCTTGAGCCGCAGGGTCTTGCTGCGGATGGCGCCGTAATCCGCGTCGTTCCTCGACGCCCGCGCCGTGACGAAGTACTCGCCGTTGGCGAGCGCCTTCCCGCCGGGCCGGCCCGTGAAGCGCACGGAGTTCCTGCCCCGGTGCCCGTTGACGTTGATCCGCTGGACCACGTGGGAGCCGGTCGAGGGAGCCGGGAGGCACCTGCGCGCCGCGCCCGTGCCGGTGCAGATCCTGCCGCCCATTGCGGGCTGGGTGATCGTGATGGCGACCTTGCCGGGGCCCGAGAGCCCGAAGCTCAGGACGGTTCCCAGCGGACGCGAGCGCGTCTTGAAGTTGGCGGGCGTCGCGCGCATCCGCTGCATGACCAGCACCGGCCTGGTGCGGAAGGTCATGTCCGCGCCGACGACGCTGCTCGCGCTGTTGCTCGCCACCACCCGGTAGTGGTAGGTGACCCCGGGCTTGAGCCCGGCGAGCGCGAAGCTCACGGCCTGGGACGGCGTCGTCCCGGTGATGTTCGCCACACCGACCGCCGTGCCGTAGCCGGTCGTGGTCCCGTACTGGAAGGCGTAGGTCGTCTCCAGACCGCCCGTGGTGACCACGCCGTTCATCGTGCCGGTCTTGGTGGTGACGGCGCTGGCGGCGCCCGAGGTGGCGGTGGGCGGACCGGTGTTGGCGGGGGGCGGAGGCGGCGGCACGCCGGCCGTGGTGAAGGTCAGGTCGCCGCCGAGCGTGGTGCCGGTCGCGTTGGTGGCGGTCACCCGGTAGTGGTAGAGGGTGCCGGGCTGGAGGTTGATCAGGGACGCGGTGACCGGGACGACGCTCGTGCCGGGTCCGGCGGCGAGCGCCTGCGTCGTCGCGCCGTAGGCGGTCGTGGTCCCGAACTGGAAGCTGTAGTCGGTGGCCTGGCCGTTCGGGTTGACGTCACCCTTCAGTGTCACGGCCGTCTGCGTGACGTCGGCGGCCGGCAGCGTGTTCACCGTCGGCGCCAACAGCACCGGAGGCGGTGTCACGACGCCGGTGAAGAACATGACCGGGTTGGTCGTGGCCGTGGGGCCTCCGACGGTGGAAGCCACCACACGGTAGAAGTAGTTGGTTCCGGCCGTCAGCGGCGGAATGGACGCGCTCGCCGGGACGTGGAAGCTGACCGGGACGGCGACCGTCCCCGCCGGGAGGTTCTGCGTCGGGGTGAGCGTCCGGCCGGCACAGGGCGCGCCGCCGGCGCAGTCCAACTCGGCCTGACTCTGCGCGTAGTGGAAGCGGTAGGTGACGGCCTCGCCGTTCGGGTTGATCGTGGCGTTCAGCGTCGCGCCGGCGAAGTTCGCGTCCACGACCGCCGGGTCGGTGGTGGCCGTCGCCTTCGCCGCCGCACGCGCGATGAACTCGACGGGCGCGCTCGTGGTGGGGCCGGTCGTGTTGGTCGCCACGATGCGGAAGGCATACGTCTGCCCCACGGTGAGGCCCGTGATGGGCGCGAGGGTCCTCACCGACGAAACCCCGGCGTTGGCCACGATGGTCGTTGGAGTGGCGGCGGCGGTGTTCGCGAACGTGTTTCCCGCGGCGGGCCCGAGGCCCCACTGGAATGAGACGCTCGTGACGTCCGAGTCCTGCGGGTCGACGCTGCCGGTCAGGTTCGACTGGCTTCCGTTGAGCGAGCTCGGCCCGAGGGCGACAACGACTGGTGCGATCGCGAGGGCGCTGCCCGCGAACGAGAGTGTGAGCACCGCTGCGAGCAGTGCCATCTTCAGGGGAGAACGGAGCATGTCCATTGCCTTCGCGGTCGGGGTCGGGATGATTCTGCGTCCCGAGTGGCGTGGGGCCGCAACGCGAGGTTAGACCGACCCTCCCCGAACGCGCAAAGATTCTCGTTCGCTCGCGGCCGGGCGGGGGCCCGGCGGCGCGCGGCCGGCGGGGTCGCGCACTCGCCGCCTGCCCTCCCGGCACAGGGCCAGGAGCGGACAGTCGGGGCAGCGCGGCCCGGTGGGGCGGCAAAGCGTCCGCCCGTGCGCGACCAGGCGCATGTGGGTGGCGTAGACGTCCTCCGCGGGCACGAGGCGTGTGAGCGCCGCCTGGGTCCTGGCCGCAGAGGTCCGCGGCCGCACCATCCCCAGCCGCAGCGCGATCCGGTGGACGTGGGTGTCCACCGGCAGGACGGGGCGGTCGAAGCTGAAGCAGAGGACGCAGGCCGCCGTCTTCGGCCCGACCCCCGGCAGCGCGGTGAGGTACTCCATCGCCTCCTCGAGCGGCACCGAGCCGAGCCACTCGAGGTCCGCCCCGCGCGGCTCCTCGCTCACGATCCGGAGGATGGCCTGGATCCGCGGGGCCTTCTGCGCCGCGAGGCCGGCCGGCCGGACGACGCGCTCGACCTCCTCGGCGGGGGCCTCGCGCACCGCCGCCCAACCGCCGTCCGCGAAGGCCTCCCTCAGCGCCGCGAAGGCGCGGTGCTGGTTGGCGTCGGTGGTGCTCTGGGAGAGCACGGTCGTCACGAGCTCGTCGACCGGCGGGTGGTGGCGGCGCCAGGGCCGGGGCCCGTAGGCCGCGGCGAGGGCGTCGACGACCGCCAGCGCGTGCGGCCGCGTGCCGGGGCGGAGAGGCGCCATCGTCCGCAGCCTACGGCGCGCCGGCCGCGGAAGCGGCGGCGGGGCCTCTGGTAAGGTCGCCGCGATGCCCGCGCCCACGCGCCTGGAGAGCGCCCTCGCGGAGGGCCGCTTCGCGATCACCAGCGAGCTGGGTCCGCCCAAGCACGCGGGGGCGGAGGCGGTCGCGGCCAAGGCCCGGCTCCTCGGCGCGGTCTGCGACGCGGTCAACGTGACGGACAACCAGACCGCCCAGTCCCGCATGTGCCCGCTCGCCGCCGGCCGGATCGCCCTCGAGCACGGCGCCGAGCCGGTGATGCAGCTCACGGTGCGCGACCGCAACCGGATGGCGATCACCTCGGATCTGCTGGGCGCCTCGGCGCTGGGCATCCACAACACCCTGGCCATGACCGGGGACCCGATGAAGATCGGCAACCACCCCGAGGCCGCGTCGGTCAACGACATCGACACGCTGGGGCTCCTCAACCTCCAGCGCAGCCTTCGCGAGGGACGGTTCTTCAACGAGGCCCGGGAGGAGCTAGCCGGAGAGGCGCCGCACATCGTGATCGGCGCCACCGCGAACCCGCTCGCGCCCGATGCCGACGTGGAGATCTCGAAGATCCGGGCGAAGATGGAGGCCGGCGCCGACTTCTTCCAGACGCAGCTGACCTATTCGCCGGACCTCCTGGACGCCTTCCTGCAGCGCCTGCGGGCGAGCGACCTGCCGCGCTGGCCGCGTCTGCTGATCGGCGTGGGCCCGTTCAAGCACCTGCGTATGGCGATCCACATGCGGGACAAGGTGTGGGGCGTCGAGGTGCCCGAGGAGCTGATCCAGCGGATGGAGGGCGCCGGCGACGAGGGCGAGGAGGGCAAGCTCATCTGCGTGGAGATCGTCCAGCGCCTGCGCGAGACCGAGGGCGTGTCGGGCTGCCACGTGATGGCCGTTGCCTGGGAGGAGAGCGTGCCCGAGATCCTGGAACGGGCCGGACTGGCCCGGGCCTCGCTCTAAGCGGGCGTCGAGCCCGCCCGCCCGTTCGCCGAGGGCGGGGGCGGCGCCGCGTCCAGCTCGGCGGCCAGCGCGATCTCCACCGCCTCCTCGGCGAGCGCCTCGATCGTCGCCACCCAGACGGCGTCGAGGGCGGGGTCGTCCGGCAGCTCGCCGGCGCCCAGGCCGCGCACCGTCAGCAGCGCCGCCGGCGTGCCGGGGGCCTCCAGCTCCCGCAGCGTCTCCCGCGCCCAGGTGCGCAGGTCCGCGTCGCCCGAGACCCGCGCCAGCTCCTCGAGCGCGGGCTTGTGGCCGTCCTCGGCCTCCCGGGCCACGTAGGCGACGATCTCGGGCTCGAAGTCCTCGGGGTCGAGGTCGAGCAGGTCGACGACGATGCGCCCGACCGCCCGCGTGAGCCGGCCGGCGTCGCCCGTGTCCAGCGCCGCCTCGACCGCATCGAGCTGCTCCCAGGCGCGGCGGGTCGCCGCGGCGAGGTCGATGCCGGCGCGGGCGGCGAGCGCCAGCGCGAGCGGGTTGTCGGGATCCGGCTCGGACGCCCACGCGATCGCCTCGTCGAGCGCGGCGGCGTCGTGGCCGCCGCTCTGGGCGTCCTGCGCGGCCGCGCGCAGCAGCGCCGACTCGACCGGGCCCCGCAGGGTGTCCCAGTGGGCCGCCGCCACGTCCACGACCAGCGGCCGCAGCAGCTCCGGCTCAGGGCCGCCGGCGATGATCGCGGCGGCCAGCGCCCGCGCCTCCTCTCCCAGCAGCCCGCGCGGGAACGCCAGCCCCGTGCGGGCGAGGACCCTCGCGAGCTCGCTCTCGGAGCTCATCCGCGGCCCGGCTCCACGATCTCGTGCTCCAGCGTGCCGAGGCCGTCGATCTCGATGCGCACCCGGTCGCCCGGCCGCAGGAAGCTCGGCGGCCGGCGCCCCGCGCCCACGCCGGCGGGGGTCCCGGTGGTGATGACGTCCCCCGGCTGCAATGTGAGCTGCGCCGAGCAGTACGACACCAGGCTCGCGACCGAGAACACCATGTCCCGGGTGGTGCCGTCCTGGCGCAGCTCGCCGTTCACCCAGGTGCGGATGCCGAGCGCCTGCGGGTCGGGCACCTGGTCGGCGGTCGTGATCCACGGGCCGAAGGGCGCGAAGCCGTCCCCGCTCTTGGCGCGCAGCCACTGCGGCTCCGCGCGCTGGCGATCGCGGGCCGTGAGGTCGTCCATGATCGCGTAGCCGAAGACGTGCCCCAGCGCGTCGGCGACGGTGACGTTGGCGGCGCGGCGGCCGATCACGACCGCCAACTCCCCCTCGTAGTCGAGCTCCTCGGTGTAGGGCGGGCGCGCAACCGGGCCGCCCGGCGGCGCCACCGCGCTGGTGAGCTTGGCGAAGAGGAGCGGCTCCGCCGGCAGCGCCGCGCCCGTCTCGGCCGCGTGGTCCCGGTAGTTGAGGCCGACGCCGATCAGCGTGCCGGGGCGCAGCGGGGCGAGCAGGACGGCCTCGCTCAGGGGCACCGCCCGCCCGCCCGCCGCCGCGCGCGCGGGCGCGCCGGCGCGCACGAGCGCGAGCAGGTCCGGCTCCGCCAGCGGGCGCACCACGCCGTCCTCGACCAGTCCGGCGCGAGCTCCGTCGGAGCCGAGGTAGGTGCAGAGGCGCACGACGGCTATCCTAGGAGCCCGACGAGCGGCTCGCCCCGCTCCGCTGCTCCACGCTCCCGAGGGAAAGCGACCGACCTCCATCTCCACGCGCCTCGAGAAGCTGCGGCTCCCGTCGCGGCGGAAGCGCTATACGCAGACCGGCCGAGACCTCGTCCAGCCCCTCGTGCGGGGGCTGATGCGGGCCGGCGTCACCCCCGACGCCCTCACCCTCGCCGGCCTGGCGGGGGCGGCGGCGACCGCCGGGCTGGTGGTGACGCGCCACTGGCTGATCGCCGGCCTGGTCTTCGTGGCCGCCAGCCTCATGGACATGCTCGACGGCTCGCTGGCCCGGATGTCCGGCAGGGCCAGCGACGTCGGCGCCTTCATGGACTCGACGCTCGACCGTCTGGCGGAGGGGCTGGTGCTCGGTGCGATCGGCGTGGTGCTCGCCCGGGACGGGCACTGGCCCGCCGTCGGCGCCTGCTTCCTCGCGCTCACGGCGTCGTTCCTCGTCTCCTACACGCGGGCGCGGGCCGAGGGCCTCGGCGTGGAGGACGACCTCGGGGGGCTGATGAGCCGGCCCGAGCGGCTCGTGCTGGTCGGCGCGGGGATCTTCCTCGCGCCGCTGGGGCGCGCGCTCGAGATCGTCATCGTCGTCCTCGCCGTGCTCAGCCTCGTCACCGTCGGCCAGCGGATCCGCAACGCCCGCCGCGCCCTTCAGCATCGCCAGCCAGCCAGGAGGAATTCGTGAGTCAGCCCGTCAACGTGGCCATCATCGGCGTGGGCAACTGCGCGTCTTCGCTCGTCCAGGGGGTCGAGTACTACAAGGACGCGAAGCCCGACGACCTCGTCCCGGGTCTCATGCACGTGACCCTCGGCGGATACCACGTGAGGGACGTCCGCTTCACCGCCGCGTTCGACATCGACGTGCGCAAGGTCGGCCGCGATCTGTCCGAGGCGATCTTCACCGAACCCAACAACACCTTCCGCTTCGCGTCGGTGCCCAAGCTCGGCGTGCCGGTCCACCGCGGCATGACCCACGACGGGCTCGGCAAGTACCTGTCCGAGGTCATCAC
Organism: Miltoncostaeaceae bacterium; assembly: GCA_033856495.1. Taxonomy (GTDB): domain Bacteria; phylum Actinomycetota; class Thermoleophilia; order Miltoncostaeales; family Miltoncostaeaceae; genus JAWVEW01. Next base: position 8,894 of record JAWVEW010000440.1, read on the forward strand.
CAAGGCGCCCGGCCCGACGGCCGACATCGTGCGCATCCTCAAGGACACCGACACCCATGTGGTCGTGAGCTATCTGCCGGTGGGCAGCGAGCAGGCGACCAAGTGGTACGTGGAGCAGATCCTGGCCGCCGGCTGCGCGTTCGTGAACTGCGTGCCCGTGTTCATCGGCCGCGAGGACTACTGGCAGGGCCGCTTCCGCGAGCGCGGGCTGCCGGTCATCGGCGACGACATCAAGAGCCAGGTCGGCGCCACCATCGTCCACCGCCAGCTGGCGCGCCTGATGGGTGACCGGGGCGTGAAGCTCGAGCGCACGAGCCAGCTGAACTTCGGCGGCAACACCGACTTCCTGAACATGCTCGAGCGCGAGCGGCTGCAGAGCAAGAAGATCTCCAAGACCAACGCCGTCACGTCCGTGGTCGAGCGCAAGATGGACCCCAAGGACATCCACATCGGGCCCAGCGACTACGTGCCGTGGCTGACCGACCGCAAGTGGGCGCACATCCGGCTCGAGGGCAGCGGCTTCGGGGACGTCCCGATGAGCCTGGAGGTCAAGCTCGAGGTGTGGGACTCGCCCAACTCCGCCGGGATCGTCATCGACGCCGTCCGCTGCGCCAAGCTCGCCCTCGACCGCGGGGTCTCGGGCACGCTCGAGGGGCCGGCCTCCTACTTCATGAAGAGCCCGCCGGTGCAGCACCCCGACGACCTGGCGCGCGAGCTCACCGAGGCCTTCATCCGCGGCGACGCGCCGGCCGGCGCGGACGTCCGCCCCGGGGCGGCCCGGGCGTAGCTTGGAGGGAACATCGGCACCCCGCCGGCCGGCACATCGGCCGGCCGGCGGGGTGCGGGGCCACGGTTCTGGGCAGCCGTGCCCGCCGCGGGGCTGCTTCTGGCAGTTGCCTCGCGCGCTGAGGAGCGCGGCTCGATGTCGACGGCGCCAGCCGCCCATCCTCAGGGCCGTCATCAGCGAGAGCAGTC
>JAWVEW010000441.1:0-13426 GCA_033856495.1 Miltoncostaeaceae bacterium
CGGCGCGGTCGCCCCCGTGGGGGTGCCCGGCCCGCCGGCGCCCGTACCAGGGCCGCACCAGCCGCCGGCGCCCCGGGCCGTTCTCCTCGAGCACCTCCTCGTAGAGCGCCGCGATCGTCCCGGCGACCGCCGGCCAGCCGTAGCGCTCCTCGCACAGCGTGCGCCCCCGCAGCGACCACTCCTCGCGAAGGCGCTCCCGGTCGAGCAGGTCACCCAGCGCAGCGGCCAGCGCGGCCGGATCCCGCGGCGTCACGAAGCGCCCCGGGATGCCGTCGCGCAGCACCTGGCGGAAGCCGACGTTGTCGGCGCAGACGATCGGCGTGCCGGTGGCCAGCGCCTCGAGGAGGATCACCCCGAAGGACGCGAGCACGCACGGAGCGCAGAAGATCGTCGCCTCCCGGTAGAGCCGCGGCCGATCGCCGAGTCGGGGGCCGAGCCACTCGACCGAGTCGCCGAGCCCCAGCTCGCGCGCCTGCCGCTGCCAGCGCCGCTTCGCCGGGCCGTCGCCGACCACCTGCACGATCGCGTCGCGGCCCTCCTGCCGCAGGATCGCGGCCGCGTCGAGCAGCGTGTCCAGGGCGTTGCGCGGCTCCAGGCGTCCCACGAAGAGCAGGCGGGGCGGGCCGGCGGGGCGGCGCTCCCCCGCCCGCAGCGGACGGAAGGCGGCGGTGTCGACGCCGTTGGGGATGATGGTCCAGCGCCCGCCGAAGAGCTCCTCGAAGGTCTCCCGGGCGGGCATGGAGACCCCGATCATGCGGTCCAGGCGCCCCAGCGCGTTCGCGACGTAGGGGCTCGTCGTCTCGTAGATGCGGCGGTAGCCGTCCCCGAGGTAGGTGTGGAAGGTGCCGACCGTGACCGGCGCCGCCGAGGTGCGGCAGGCGAAGAGGGGGAGGGTGGGCGCCGCCAGCGCCTGGGCGTGCACCACGTCCATGTCCCGCAGCGCGGCGGTCAGGCGCGCCTTGAGCCCGATACCGAAGCTCCAGCGCGCGATCGAGCCGTTGGAGATCATCGGCAGCGAGCGGCCGAGCCGAACCGTGCGGTAGCCGAAGGCCCGCTCGGCCTCGCGGTCGACCTCGAGCGCGTTCCCGCCCAGGCGCCCCGTGACCACCGTGACGTCGTGGCCCATCGCGACCAGCTCGCGGCTCAGGTTGTGGACGTGCTCGGGCACGCCGCCCAGCACCGGGTAGGCGAATTCGGTCACCATCGCGATCCGCAGCGGGCGTCCGCTCATGGCCGCGCGGGGCTCGTCGACCCGCCCGCGGCGCTCGGCTGCGGGCGGGTCGCCGGATGTGAGGCGGCGCTAGGCGAGGTAGGGCGCCAGCTCGTGCTGGAGCTCGTCGGGGGTCACCTGCTGACCCTCGTTGAGCCGATGCAGCGTCGCGGCGATCACCGCCTTCGCCTCCTTGCGGGCGGCGTCGCGGAAGAAGCCGTCGAAGAACCGCTCGCCGGACAGCGCCCGATCGATCTCCTTGTCGCGGTTGTGGTCGTCGAGGTCCGTGAAGTACACGACCCGATAGCGGCGGTCGTACGAGCCCTCCCGATAGACCTCGAACATGACCTTCGGGACATCGCGCCGCGGCTCAGCGGCCTCCTGCGCCAACCCCCACCTCCTCGGCTTCCATCTCGGCCCGCAGCCGGGCCTCGAACTCTGCCATCCGCTCCTCGAGGGTCTGGACCCTGTTCTTGTCGCGGATCATGTCCTCGCGGTAGCGCGACAGGAAGTAGCCGATCGTCTCGACCCGGATCTTGATCGATCCGGTCGGCCGGTTCTCGTCGATGTCCTTGAAGCAGAAGTAGGGCGTCCCCGAGTTCTGGACGATCTCCTCGACCACCGTGTAGATGGGGGCGTCGTGCCCGCACTTGAAGGACGACAGCTCGAGGGCCACGAGGTTCGGGTGCTTGGCCGTGTACTTGGCCGCCCAGATCTTGCGGCTGGTGTTCTCCGAGTAGGAGTTCTTCCAGACGTCCTGGATGTCGAAGGGGTCGCGGATCAAGCCGCTCTCCACGTCCTCGCCGAACAGGCGCCACATGATGTCGTCGTCGTAGGGCAGCGAGTCCATCGTGAACGCCGGGAAGCCGATCTTCTGGAACTCGTCCAGGATCTCGTGGCAGACGCCGGGATCGTTGTGGTACGGGCGGCTGAGCACGACGATGCCGAGCCGGTCCTCTCGCTCGAGCCCCTCCAGCACCTCGCGCGCCGCGCTGCGGAGGTCCACGTAGAACTTGTCGAGCGCCTCGTATCCGACGTCGATGGCCTTGCGGTGCTCCTCGCGGCCGAGTCCCAGGACGTCCTTGAAGGCGTCCCACATCTGCCGCTCCAGGAGCCGCGGCTCGTCGATGTTCAGGAGCGGGTCCATGTAGGTCGTCCCGAGCTCCTTGAAGAGGTCGCTCTCCTTGGTGAAGGCGGCCTTCACCGCCTCCGGGGTCGCGGTCACGGTCGGGCAGGCGCGGTTGCTCTGGGTGTGGCTGAGGTAGGTGTTCAGGGCGTCGATCATCGGGAAGAAGATGATGTCCAGCGGCTTCTTCTTGTGCGCGTGGTAGAGCAGGTTGTGGACGTGGGGGATGCCCACCTTGGAGGGGAAGCAGGGGTCGATCGCCCCGCGCTTGGCGCCCTCCTTGTAGAGGGTCTCCGACGTGAAGCCGGAGTAGACGAGGTTCTGCGGCGGCACCCCGAGGCTCTCGAAGTAGGCCGAGAACAGCGGGTTGACCCCGTACTGGTTGAGGACGCGCGGGATGCCGATCCGCAGCTCCTCGCGCCTGGCCAGCAACTCGTTGCGCTCCCGCTGCGCCCGCGTGATGGCGCGCTTGGCGGGCTCGACGACCTTCGGCGGGTCCATGCTGCGCCACACCGCCTCGGCGGCGAGCTGGACGAAGTTCGGGAAGTTCACCTTCGCGTCGTCCATGCCGGCCTTGATCACCCGCATCGAGTCGACGTCCTCGACCAGCCCCCGCTCGCAGGAGTTGCCGACGATCAGCCGGCGCACGCCCTGGTTGATCGGGATCTTGGACTTGCGCTCGCTGTCGTCGCCGTCGGCGCCGTCCACCCGCACGTCGATGAACGTCCGCAGGCACTTGTTCTTGCAGAAGTGGCAGCGGGTGTCCTCGTTGCGGTGGGTGATGAACGAGATGTCCTGGGTCTGCTCGAGCCCGATGAAGCGGGTGCGCTTCCCGTGCTCCCACAGGCGCACGGCCTCGATCGCGGCGCCGATGGCGCCGCTCTCGCCGCAGTGCTTGTGGACCCGCACGTTGGCGGCCACGTCCTTGCCCTTGAAGCGGGACTCGATGAAGTCCACCTGCGACTTCACCGCCGCCAGGTTGTGCTGGGTGCCGCCCTGGAGCACGAAGTTGCTGCCCAGCCCCGCGATGTTCGGGATCTGGGAGACGTAGAGCCAGATGTTCTTCGGCAGCACCGCCGCCAGGCCGGCCATGATCTCCTCCGGCTTCCAGCCCTGGCGCTGGAAGTCGACGATGTCCGACTGCATGAAGACCGCGCAGCCGTAGCCGAAGATCGGCATCGACTGGGCGCTGAAGGCGGTGTCGGCGAAGTCCTCCACCTTGATGCCGAAGCCCTCGGCGGTCGACTGGAGGAAGTAGCCGTTGCCGGCCGAGCACTGGGTGTTGAGCTTGAAGTCCTTGACCTGCTTGTTCTTCAGGATGATGAGCTTGATGTCCTGGCCGCCGACGTCGACGATCACGTCGGTGTCGGGGTAGAAGTGGAGCGCCGACTCGGTGTGCGCCACGGTCTCCACCAGCGCCACGTCCGCGCGCAGGGTGTCCTTGAGGATGTCCTTGGCGTAGCCGGTCGTGCCGACGCCCAGGATCTCGAGGCTGGCGCCCTGCTCGGTGACGTACTCCTGGAGCTTCCCGAACACCTCCTGGGTGTCCACGATCGGGTTCCCCTTGCTGAGCTGGTAGCTCTTGCAGAGGATGTTGCGCTCCTTGTCGAGCAGCACGGCCTTGGTCGAGGTCGAGCCGCCGTCGAGGCCGATGAAGGCCTCGACCACCTCGCCCGGCTCGAACGTGGCGCCCACGAACCTGGGCATCCGGTAGCGCTCCTTGAAGGCCGCGAGCTCCTCCGGCGTGTCGACCAGGCCCTTGCCGCCGGCCGCCTGCTTCTCCTCCAGGCGCCCCACCTCGATGTAGCGGCGTAGCTGGGCCGTCCCCTTGTAGACGCCGACGCCCTCCTCCTCGGAGAGGCCGTACTCGACCGCGCCGAGCGCCGCGAAGTACTGGGCGCTGTCGGGCACCTTGATCAGGTCCTTGGGATCGACGCCCTCCGGCAGCGGCGTCTTGCGCTCCTTCCAGATGATCGGGATGTTGTGCTTCCAGGCCTCGACCATCCCGCGGATGTAGGTGTTCGGGCCGCCCAGCAAGAGCACGTGCGGGCGCAGGGTGTTGCCGCGCGTGAGCACGGCCAGGTTCTGGCCCACGATCGCCTCGAACAGCGAGGCCATCAGCTCGTTCGGCGGCACGCCCATCTTCTGGAGCGAGTTGACGTCGGTCTCCGCGAAGACGCCGCACTTGCCGGCCACCGGGTGCAGCTTCATCCCGTCGTAGCCCATGTCGCAGAGCCGGTCGGCGGGGATCCGCAGTTTGGCGTTGATCTTGTCGATGACGGCGCCGGTGCCGCCGGCGCACTTGTCGTTCATCGACGGGATCTTGGTCTTCTTCCCGGTCTCGGGATCCTCCTTGAAGATGATGATCTTGGCGTCCTGGCCGCCCAGCTCCACCACCGAGCCCGCCTCCGGGTAGAGCTTCTCCACCGCCAGCGAGACCGCGTTCACCTCCTGCACGAACTTCGCGCCGACGCGCGGCGCGATGCCGCTGCCGCCCGAGCCGGTGATGAAGATCCGGAAGCGGTCCGGCGGGATGGGGAACTCGGTCTCGATGCGGGTGAGGAACTCGAGGCACTTCTCCGGCTGCTTGGTCTCGTGGCGCTGGTAGTCCTCCCAGAGCACCTTGTCGGAGACGGGGTCGACGACCACGGCCTTGACCGTGGTCGAGCCCACGTCGAGCCCGACGTAGAGCAGCTCGTGCTCGTGGTTGGCGCCAGCCATCAGGCGCGCTCCGCCGCCGCCGTCGCCAGGACCTTCGTCTCGCCGCCGGCCTGGAGGTCGTGCACGTGCCACAGGAAGTTGGCCGCCGTGCCGATCGCGCCCTTGTGGTGGGGGATCTTGTAGAGCGGGTCCTGCAGCTGCGGGTGCTCCTCGGCGTAGGCGCGCGCCTCCTCCAGGGAGATCCCGGTCTGCTCCTGCACCCGCTCGATCTCCTGCTTGGCCTTGACCTTGGCCTCGCCGAGCGCCATCTGGACCCGGCTGTGGGCGTTGATCTCGCCCTCGCCGGAGGTCTCGATCGGCAGGTAGATCATGTCCTTGAACTGGTTGACCACCGCCGACTGGACGCCGTCGGACTGGGTCGAGGGCATGCACCCGAACGGCTTCAGGGACAGCACCATGTGGCACATGTCCTTGTTCGAGTAGTAGATGTTCTTGGCGACCTCGAGGTGGCCCTCGCCGCCGCCGGCGCGCGAGTTGTACATCGGGTGGGCGATCCGCTGGAGCTCGTACTGGTCGGAGAGCTCGTGCGGGATGTAGTTCAGGGCCTCGCGCAGCCGGTTCCACTCGCGCTTGAACACGGCCTCGGCCACCGACAGCTTCATGTTCTTCTTGCGCGCCGCGAAGTCCGCGGCCATGCGCTTGTCGAGTCGCCAGGCGGCCGGCATCGCCTCGTCCTCGGTCACGCCGACGCGGTCCATGTTGGCCTGCTTGGCCTGGTGGATCATGTACATGATCCAGGTGCCGATCGGCTCCACCATCACCTGGGCGCCCTCGCGCTCCAGGAACGGGAACATGTTGAAGTTGCCGTCGCCCTCGGTGGTCTGGGCCCAGAACTCGCCCGTGATCTTCACGATCGGCTTGACCCGGGTGCGGTCGACCTTCACCTCGCGCAGCCGGTCGCCCAGCTCACCCAGCGCGCTGGTGTACTCGTCGCTCTTCAGCTGGTCCATGAACTTGCCGATCATCTCGGCCGAGTCGCCGATTCCGGGCAGGTGCTTGAAGAAGGAGCCGAAGCGCCCCTCCAGCGTGTACGTCCGGTGGTTCTTGAAGACGTCGTGCAGCCTGTCCATCGCCTCGACCATCGCGCGGTCGGTGGCGCCCTCCTCCAGCTCGAAGGGGCGGGTCTGGTAGCCGACGTCGTTGACGAGGTCGCCCATGTTCATGGCGTTCAGGATCGCCAGGAAGAAGTCGGCGTTCATCTCGATGCCGTCGGCGGCCTCGCCCTGGTTCAGGCCCCCGGACTGCTGGAAGAGCAGCACCCGGAAGCCGTCGAAGCCGGAGTTGCGCAGCGCGAGCCGGTACTCGGCCTCGTACATGCCGAAGCGGCAGGGGCCGCAGGCGCCCGCGGTGATGAAGACGTAGTTCTCGAGGATGTCCTGCTTGGGCACGCCTTCGGCCTCGAGGCCCTGCAGGTACTGGACCAGGTTCCCGACCGTGAAGTAGGTCGGGTTGCACTGGCCGTTGTTGCCGTACTCCTTGCCCAGCTGGAAGGCGGCCACGTCCGGCACCGGCATCGGCTTCACGTGGTAGCCGAGCCCCCCGAGCGCTCCCTGGATCAGGTGCTCGTGCTTCCAGGTCAGGCCTCCGAAGAGGACCGTGGTGTGGGCGCGCTGGTCCTTGCCGAAGCCCCGCTCGACGGGGCGCTGGAACGGATCTCTGGGCTTCAGGTCAATGCCAAGCTCACCAGCCAGGCGGGCGCGCTCGATGGCGAGCTTCTCCCGCAGCAGGTCTTCTCTGGTCACGGCCATGGGACTCCATTTCCGTCTCGGGACCGGCGTAGGCGCGGAACGCGCGCCCGGGCACGCCGAAAACCTAGACGACATGCTCCCCTGAAGGAAATCGATACCGGCGAAAATGAAATGGACCGCGGTCCCCGGATGGAGGCAGGAGAAGCGGAGGCGCCGCCGACGGCCTCCTCCACCGGGCGCCGCCTCGGGAGCACGGGCCTGGCGGTCAGCCCGATCGGGCTCGGGCTCGCTGCGCTGGGGCGGCCGGCCTACATCACGCTGGGGCGGGGCGCCGACCTCGGCGAGGAGCGCAGCGCCGCCGCCCTGCGCGCGCGCGCGCTCGCCGTGCTCGACGCCGCCTGGGCGGGCGGCGTCCGCTACGTGGACGCCGCGCGCTCCTATGGCCGCGCGGAGGAGTTCCTCGCCGGCTGGCTGGCGCGGCGCGGGCTGCCGCCCGGCCTGCCCACCGTCGGCTCGAAGTGGGGGTACGCCTACACGGGGGGCTGGCGCCTCGACGCCGACCAGCACGAGGTCAAGGACCTGGGCGCCCCGACCCTGCGCCGCCAGCTGGGCGAGTCGCGGGCGCTGCTGGGGGGCGGTCTGCGGCTCTACCAGATCCATTCCGCCACGCTCGAGAGCGGCGTGCTGGACGACCCGGAGGTGCGGGAGGAGCTCGCCCGGCTGCGGGCCTCGGGCGTCGCCGTGGGCCTCACCGTCACCGGCCCCGACCAGGATGCGACGATCGACCGCGCCCTCGCGGTGGGCGGCTTCGACACGGTCCAGGCGACCTGGAACCTGCTGGAGCGCTCGGCGGAGTCAGCGCTCGAGCGCGCCCACCGGGCGGGCCTGGGCGTGATCGTGAAGGAGGCCGTGGCGAACGGCAGGCTCACGGGGCGCGGGGGCGAGGCGGGCTTGCTCTCGGTTGCGCGCGAGCGCGGCCAGGCGCCGGACGCGATCGCGATCGCCGCCGCGCTGGCCCGTCCCTGGGCCGACGTCGTCCTGAGCGGCGCGGTGACCGTGGACATGCTGGACAGCAACCTGTCCGCCCTCGGGGTCCGCTGGGACGGGGAATTGGAGCGGCGGCTCTCCTCCCTGCGAGAGCAGCCCGGTCGGTACTGGGCGCGGCGGGGGGCCCTGCCCTGGACCTGAGGGGACGGTCCACGAACGAAGCCGCCTGGCGGCGGGGACCTCTTGGACTGTCCCAAGGGCCAGCGCTCCGGCGGCCGGCAGCAGACAGAATGCCCGGTCGTGACGACGCGCCGGCCACTGCTTCCCCCCGGATGAGCCGGCGCCCGACCGGCCGGCCGGCGGTCCTGGGACTCGGCGCATTCCTCGCGCTCGCCCTCGCGGCCTGCGGCGGGGGCGGCGGCGGCTCCACCACGCAGCCGGCCGACACCTCCCACCTGCCGCGCGGCAAGAGCGTCGACTACTTCTCGCCGCCGCCGCCCATCGCGCCCGCGTTGCGCGCGGCGGCCCGGGCGGCGGGCTGCTCGGTGCGCTCCTTCCCGATGGAGCCGGTGAAGCTCCAGCCCGACGGCACCTTCCACATCCTCGGCACCCCGGTCTACCGGGTGTCCCTGCCGCCGACCTCGGGACTGCACTACCCGGTCTGGGCGGACTGGGGAATCTACGATCGGCCGGTGCCCTTCAAGTTCCAGGTCCACAACCTGGAGCACGGCGGGATCATCGTGCACCTGGGCAGCCGCCTGGCCCCCGCCGCGCGGACGGCCATCCGACGCCTCTGGACCGCCGCTCCCGCCTACATGCTGGTGACGCCCGAGACCTTCGCCCGCTTCCCCGCGAACGGCGTGGTCGTGACCAGCTGGCAGCGCTGGATGTCCTGCCGGCGCTGGTCGCCGCGTATCCCGGCGGCGATCGCGGTCTACCGCGACGTCTATCGCGGGACGGGGCCCGAGCAGGCCGCCGCCTACGACTCCGGCCAGCCCGTCCCCGGGCTCCCGACACCCGCGGTCCCGGACCCCGGGGCGCACCCGTAGCTCCGCGCCCGTCTGATGCGACGCAGGGCTCGAGGGGGGGCCGATAGGACGTGAGCCCCGCACCGTGCGAGGCCCCTCCCTGCCGCGCTCTGCCGGCGGGTCCCGGTCCTGAATGGGCGGATGACGCCGCGCCCGCCGGCCGGGCACGCGCCCGGCCGGCGGGGCGGGGAGGTCAGCCGGTGACCGCGGGGCTCACCGCGCCGGCCACCGCGCTCACCGTGACCGGGGCCACGGCGGACTCGGTCGCCTCGCAGGCGCCCGCGACGCGGGCCCGCTGAAGCCGCTGGCCGACGGTGTCCCGGCTCGCGTGCATCGTGAGCCGCACGGTCGCCGCATGTCCGGGCCGCAGGTCGGGCAGGCTGAAGCGGGCCACGCCGGCGAGGAAGCCGGCCCGCGGCGTGCTTCGCACCAGCGAGAAGCCGCTCGGGATCCGGTCGGTCAGCCTCACCGAGCGGGCGAGCGTCCGGCCGACGTTGCGGACGGTGATCCGCCACGTCACCTGCTGGCCGGCGGTGACCCGCCGCGGTCCGACGATGCGCGCGCTGAGCGCCGCCCGGACGCAGGCCGGACCGACCACCGGCTTGGGAGCGGGCGCGACCGGCGCCGCCCCCGCGAGGGGGGCGCTCGGCACGGACGCGACCTCGGCCTGCGGCGGGGCCGCCTGCGCCTGTGGCGCGGCCGGCGGCGGCGGCCCGGCGGCCGTGGGCTGGGCCGGGGGCGGCGGGCCCGTCGGCTGCGCGGGCGTGGGCGGCTTCTGGTTCTGCGTCGCGCAGCCCTGGGCGGTCACCACCACCGACGCGGTCGCGGTGAGGCTCACGGCGGGGGGCTGCCCCGAGGTGGTCGGCTTGTTGACGACCTCCGGCTTCGCCGCGGAGGTGAGGGTCGCGGTGTCGTTGACGGTCCCGGTCCCGGGACAGGCGAGCGACTCGTTGCGGATCCGTGAGCTCAACGTGACGCTGAGGCTCGACGGCTGGTCGGCGCTGAGCGTGAACGGCCCGGGCTGGTCCGGCACGCCGACCAGGAGCCCCGCCGGCGGCGAACCGTAGGCGTCGGTCAGCGTTGCCGTCCGGAGCCAGACCACGCTGTTGGTGGCCGGCCCGTCGGTGAAGTCCACCGGCGCCGAGAACGACGAGGAGCCGCTGGCCTTCTCGCTCCAGTCGGCGGAGGCGGTGTTCGTGCCGGTCGCCGGCGGATGGTCGACGGTGAAGCGGTAATGGAACGATCGCTCCGGCGGGCACACGCAGGGACACACGGCGCTCGCCGGGCCGAGCGTGAAGTCCTTCGAGGAGAGCACCGCGCCCTGGGTGCTCCCGTCCGCGAGCGCCAGCGTGTCGGCGACCCTGGAGACGGTGGCGTTCCCGGTGCCCGTGTTGCGGACCACGACGTCGCCGTCGACCACCCAGCGCACGGTCGGCGTGGCGGTGGCGGCCAGGGTGTAGGCGACCAGCGCGCTCTGGCCGGGGGCGAGCGTGAGCGCGCTCGGGCTGGGCGTCTTGGTGAGGGTCCAGGCGTAGGTGGTGACCTTGGTCACCCGGACCGTCTTGCAGACCTGGACGACCTTGCCGGCCTGATCGGCCGGCGCCGCGCTGAGGCCGTTCTGGGCGAGGCAGCGATCGAACTGCGGCGTTCCCGCGGCGGCGAGGGCGGGGCCTGCCGCCATCAGGGGGAGGGCGAGCGCTGCCACCACGGCGAGCGTTGCCCACACGAACCTGCGATGTCTCATGGTGAGCTCCGTCTGCCGCTCGTCTCCCATCCATCGAGGTCGAGGGCGGTCGGGACGCGTCCGTCCGCGCCAGGCGGTCGCCGGTTGGGGTCGGGCAGCCGGTGGGCGAGTGCGTCGTGCACGGCGGCGGGGCGCATCCTTCGGTCATGGATTGCGTCCGCCGCCCCGGCGCGTGGACCGTCGGGCTCCCCGCGATCCCCAGGTCGCGGAAGTCACGGCGGAACGATTCACCCCTCGCCGGGCGCCGGCGTTGTTCCCGCTCCTGGTCCATGGACACCACCCGAACGGGGGGGTCCGGGGGGGTGGGACCTAGCCGTTCGGGGGGGTGCTACCCGAGGAAGTCGAGCGCGTAGATCAGCTGGCCGTCGCAGGAGGCCCTGGCGCCGACGCCAAGCGACTGCCAACGGCCGAAGAGCAGCACCGTCCGGTGGGTGGGGCTGGCCAGCATCGCCGCCAGCGCCGCGCGCGGGGTCGTGGCGATGGCGAGGTTCTCGCCGGCCCAACGGGCCGGCGGGGCCCAGCTCAGGCGTCCGCCGCGGATGTCGTGCTGCAGCTGGCCGCCGGCCTGGATCTGGCCGGTGCGCCGGCGGGCCACCCGCTCCAGCCATGGGCTGCGCGCCACCGGCCGCTGCCCGGCCCGGCGGCGGGTCGCGTTCACGAGCGCCGTCATGCGGGCCTCGGCGCTGCGCGCCTCGGCGGTGGGCCCGGCGCAGGCCCCGAGTCGATCGCCGGCTGCATGGGCGCTCGCGCCCGGCGTCGCGGCCAGGACGAGCATGGTCGCGAGGGCACGCCAAGGCAGCCCCCGCTTGGGCGATGTGAAGGGCACGTTGCTGAGTGTCCTCGTAGGGCTCCAGCAGCCCCCGCGAACGGTGCGACATTACGTCGGCCGGGCGCAGGGACGCAACAGTCGTGCGGTCAGGTTCTTCGCTCGGCGCGGCTCCCCTGCCCGGGGGGCGCGCAGCGGCGGGGGGAGGGGACGCCGCCGTGGACGACCACGGTGTCGAGCCGCTCGAGTGGCCCCGCGGCTCATGTGGCGAGCCGCTCGTGTCGATACCTCTCTTGATACGAGCAGAGTCTCGACGCACGGAACGCCCGCCGACTGGCGGGCCCGCGAGAGCCAGGCCTCCACCGGAGTCCGGCCGGCGGTCTCCGACGACAGGTGCTGACCCGGGCCGCTCGCGGCCCGATCCTCCCGGTCACCAGAGGGAAACCGAACTGGGCCTGCTCGCCCATGCGAGGACGTGCATTCATGCGCAAGTTCCCAGGGGTTGCCGGCCCGAGGACGATGGGCCGGATGGGTCTGCTGACGCTGCCGTTGCTGGCGGCGCTGGCGCTGGCGAGCACCGCCCAGGCAGGGCCGCCGCGCGTGCTCCTCGGAACCGCCGACGTCTTCGCGGTGCTGGGCGGCAGCGCGATCACGAACACGGGCAACACGGTGATCGACGGCGAGCTGGGCCTGTATCCGGGCACTGCGGTCACCGGATTTCCGCCAGGGACGGTCAACTCTGCGCAGCACCTGACCGACGCCGTCGCCGGCCAGGCCAAGGTCGACCTGACGACCGCGTACAAGGACGCCGCCGGACGGCCGTTCTCGGCGACCTCGCCGCCCGACGCCGGCGGGCGAACGCTCAAGGCCGGCGTCTACAGGACCGGGTCGGTCCCCTCGCTCGGGCTGACGGGGAACCTGACGCTGGACGCCGAGGGCGACCCGCAGGCGGTCTTCATCTTCCAGATCGAGTCGACGCTCGTCACGGCGACCGACAGCAGCGTGAGCCTCCTCAACGGCGCACAGGCGTGCAACGTCTACTGGCAGGTGGGCAGCTCCGCCACCCTCGGAACGCGAACCAGGTTCAAGGGCAACATCCTTGCCCTGACGTCGATCTCGCTCAACGACTCCGTCGTCGTGGACGGCAGGCTCCTCGCCCGTAACGGCGCGGTGACCCTGATCAACGACACCATCGTGCGATCCCAGTGTGCGGCGGGCACGACCCCCGGCCCGACCCCCACCCCGTCCCCCAGCCCGAGCGCCGGCCCGTCCCCGACCCCCGGCACCGGCGCGACCCCCGGCACCGGCACGACCCCGGGCACCGGCACGACCCCGGGCACCGGCACGACCCCGGGCACCGGCACGACCCCCGGCACCGGCACGAGCCCCGGGACGAGCCCCGGCACGAGCCCCGGCAGCGGCGCGGGCCCCGGCGCGGACCGCGTCGGCCCGCTGGTGCTTCTCGAGGTGCCCCGCGCGAAGCCGCGCACGCCGGCGGCGGCACGTCCGCCCGCCCGCACGCCCGGCGCCCCCCGGCCGCCCGTCGGCGCCGTCTGCACCACGGGCAACTTCACGGCGCAGGTCAGCCTTCGCGATCGCGCCGGGATCAAGATCGTGAACGTCTACCTCGACGGCAAGCTGGTGAAGCAGACCTCGCTCACGCGCTTCGCGCTCAAGGTCGCGGTCCGGGGGCTGCGCGTCGGCGCCCACCAGATCATGGTGGTCGCCCAGGACCGCGCGGGCAACAAGTCGGTCACGAGGAGCGGGTTCGGGCGCTGCGAGCTCGCGGTGACGGTTCCGCGCTTCGCGGGCTGAGGGGGGGACGACGGCGATGAACCGCGTCCGGAGCAGGTTCCGGGTCGGGGTGCTCGCGCTGCTCGCGAGCCTCGCGCTGGCGGCGCCGGCGAGCGCCGCCGGCCCGCCCGCGGGCGGCGTGCGCCTCTCGGACGGGCGCACGTTCGCCCACTGGGCCCATCCGCAGCTCAGGGCGACCGTCAGGCAACTGCCGTCGTCGACCTCGCGGCCAGTCGGCCGCATCCACTACCTCACCGAGGACGGGTTCCCCGAGGTCTATTCGGTCCTTCGGAGCGTCACGGGCCCCGACGGGCGCACCTGGCTGCTGATCCGCATCCCGATGCGCCCGACGGCGCGCACCG
>JAWVEW010000442.1:0-2559 GCA_033856495.1 Miltoncostaeaceae bacterium
ACGAATCCGGGACGGTGGCGGGAGGCCCCCCGCCCCTCCGCCCCGGTCCGCTTTCTCTGCCGTCGATTGCCCCGCCGGAGGTGAGCGGGAGACTGTCGTCTGAGGGAGCAAGCGCCCTCGCACGGAGTCGAACGGCGGCTCCACCACGCACGATCGCAGGGGGGAGCCGAGTCCGCTACGGAGCTATCATCCGATCCTGACCCGGCCCGGGTCAGACGCTGTGTCCAGCTCAGGCCCCCAGCGCGGCGAGCCCGAGCATGCGGTCGACCAGCTCGTCGAAGCCCAGCCCCGCGGCCTCGGCCGCCTTCGGCAGCAGGCTGGTGTCGGTCATGCCCGGGATCGTGTTCAGCTCCAGGACCCACAGGCGCTCCTCCGGGTCGAGGATCAGGTCCACCCTGGCGACCCCGCGGCAGCCGAGCGAGCGGTAGCAGTCGATCGCCACGCGGGCCGCCTCCTGGGCGAGGTGGTCCGGCAGGTCGGCCGGCGCGCGCAGCTCGGTGAGGCCGGGCGTGTAGCGGGCCTCGAAGTCGTAGAACTCCCGCCCGGTGGGGATGGCCTCCACCACCGGCAGCGCCCAGGGCTCCTCGTCGCCGATCACCGACACGGCGAGCTCGCGGCCCGGGACGAAGCGCTCGAGCATCACCCGGTCCGCGTAGGCGAGGGCGGCCAGCAGCGCGCCCGGAACCTCGCCCGGCTCGCGCGCCACCTTGATGCCGAGTGCCGAGCCCTGGGTGCTGGGCTTCACCACCAGCGGCAGGCCCAGCCGGCGCTCGATCTCGGGCAGCGCGTCGGCCGCCCCCAGCTCGCGGAAGGCCGCCTGGTTGAAGGCGTAGGCCGGCGGCGTGGCGACCCCCGCGGCCGCGAAGTGCCCCTTGGCGACGACCTTGTCCATGGCGCGCTCCGAGGCCGCGACGCCGGAGCCGGTGTAGGGCAGGTCCAGGATCTCCAGCAGCACCTGCACCGTGCCGTCCTCGCCCCCCTTTCCGTGCAGGGCGAGGAAGGCGACGTCGGGCTGCTCCGCGCGCAGGGTGCGCACCAGGTGCTGATCGGCGTCGACCGGGATCACCTGGTCGCCCAACCGCCGCAGGGCCGCCTCGACGTTCGCGCCGGAGCGCAGGCTGACCTCGCGCTCCAGCGAGCGCCCCCCCTTCAGCACCGCCACCCGGCGCCGGCCGTCGGTCACGCGCCCCCCGGCCGCAGCGATCGGTGCAGCTCCTCCATGAACGCGACCGCCTGGCCCAGCCGGCGCACGCCCTCGCTGATGCGCGCCTCGTCGACGCCCGAGAAGTTGAGCCGCATCGAGCTGCGCCCCCGGCCGTCCAGGTACGCCGCGTTGCCCGGGACGAAGGCCACCTCGCGCTCCAGCGCCTGGGCCAGCAGGTCCTTCACGTCGAAGTAGGACGGCAGCGTCGCCCAGACGAAGAGGCCGCCCCGGGGCCGCGTCCAGGTGGCGTCGGCCGGCATCTCCTCCTCGAGCGCCGTCAGCATCGCGTCGCGCCGCCGGCGGTAGATGTCGTTCACCCGCGCCACGTGCTCGCGCCAGTCGTGCCGGCGCAGGTACTCGACGATGAAGAGCTGGGTGAGCGTGGACGAGCAGAGATCGGCGGCCTGCTTGCCGAGGTTCATCTTCCGCAGCACCGCCTGCGGGGCGACGACCCAGCCGGTGCGCGCGCCGGGGAAGAGGATCTTGGAGAACGTCGACAGGTAGATCACCCAGCCGGCGCCCTCGTCCAGCTCCAGGAGCGTGGGCAGGGCGTCGCCCTCGAAGCGGATCTGGCCGTAGGGGTTGTCCTCCACGATCAGCAGCTCGCGCTCGCGGGACAGGCGGATGAGGTGCTGCCGCCGCTCCAGCGACATCGTGACGCCGGCGGGGTTGTGGAAGTTCGGGATCGTGTAGAGCAGCTTCGGCGCCGGCTCGCCCTCGCTCGCCAGCCGGTCGAGCGTCTCCTCCAGCAGGTCGACGCGCAGGCCGTCCCCGTCCATCGGCACGTGGACGACCCGGGCCTCCTTCTGGGTCAGGACCGGCACGGCGCCGGGGTAGGTCGGGCCCTCGACCAGCACGATGTCGCCCTTGTTGACGAACGTGTTGATGGAGAGGTCGATCGCCTGCTGGCCGCCGCTGGTGATCATGATCTCGTCCGCCAGCGCGGGCGCGCCTTCGTGGGCCATGATGCCGCGGATCAGCTCGCGCAGCTCGTGCAGGCCCTCGGTCGGGCCGTACTGGAGGGCCGACGCGAGCCGCGTCCCGCTGATCGACGCCATCACCTCGTCGAAGATCTCCTGCGGGAAGGAGGCGGTGTCGGGGAAGCCTCCGGCCAGCGAGATGATCTCTGGACGCTCGGCCAGCGCCATGAGGTCCCGCATCGCGGAGGAGACGACGCTCCGCGCGCGGTCGGCGAACCGGGCGTCGTAGCGGCCGGCGTCGGCGGGTCCCAGTCGGGTCGGTGGCGTCCTGGCGTGCGTGGCGATGGTCCGGCGTCCAGCGGGCGGGGACGAAGGGTCGATCTTAGGCCATGTCGGCGGTCCCCCGCAGCCGCGCCCGGCCGGGGCGTTCGGGAG
>JAWVEW010000443.1:0-10761 GCA_033856495.1 Miltoncostaeaceae bacterium
GATCGTCATGGTCGCCGGGCATCTCGGCCACCGCGACGAGCGACGCGGCGGCGTAGCGGTCGAGCTGAGGGTCGACCGGCCCGAGCACCGAGTGCGCGTCGACGACGATCGCGTCGGCGGCGAGCGAGATCAGCGTGCCGCCGCTCATGGCGTAGTGAGGCACCACCGCGGTGACCCGCCCGTCGTGGTCGGCGAGCGCGGAGGCGATCTGCGAGGCGGCCAGCACCAGCCCGCCCGGGGTGTGCAGGATGATCTCGATCGGCCGGCCACCCGGCGTCGCCCGGATCGCCCGGAGGACGCTCTCCGAATCGTCGATGTCGATGTGGCGGACGATCGGGATGCCCAGGAACGCCATCGTCTCCTGGCGGTGGATCAGCGTAATGACCGTCGCGCCCCGATCGTGGGCGAGCCGCGCGAGCGCACGCCGGCGCTGCGCGAGGATCGCCTGCCGCTGGATGATCGGCTGGAACGACAGCAGGAACAGGAGAATCCAGAAGAAGCCCAACGGGTCCATTTCGTGCGCTCCCCTTGTCTCTGAAGATCTGGCCGCTCGCCCTGTCCGAGCAGGCCAGCCCTGGCTAGGTCCGTGCGGCGGCGAGGTGGGGCGCGAGCCGCGCCTCCAGCTGCGCCTCGGGAAGGGCGCCGACGACGCGGTCGATCTCGTCCCCGCCGACGAGCACCGCCAGGGTGGGTATGCTCATCGCGCTGTAGCGCGCGGCCAGCGAGGGTGTCTCGTCGACGTTCACCCGAACGATCTTGAGCCGGCCCGCGTGGCGCTGCGCCAGGCGCTCCAGCACCGGGGCGACCGCCCGGCAGGGTCCGCACCAGGGCGCCCAGAAGTCCACCAGGACCGGCACCCCGGCGCGCGACTCCTCCTCGAAGGAGCGCTCGTCCGCGTCCACCAGCCACGGCAGCGCCTGCTTGCAGTTCGCGCATCGCGGGATCGCGGTGGGGTGCGGCCGCAACCGGTTGCGCCGCCCGCAGTTCGGGCAGGTGACGACGGACGCCACCTCAGGCCCCGCCGTTCGCGATGAACACGATCAGCTCCATGCGTCCCTCCTCGCCTCTTCTCCAGCCGGCACGCGCCGGCCCGTGCCACCCCCTGTGCCACGGATGACGGAGGACGAGGCTCCGTCCAGGGGAGCGCGACCCGGAGCCTCGCCCTTGCGCTTGCAGTGGTCGCACCAACGCGCATGTCAACCGCGCAGGCCGCCCTTGCCACGACGTTCGCGGCGACCATCTCAACGGAGGTGGGGGGAGCGACCGTGACGGCGGCGGGCGCCGAGACGCCCGATCTGTGGGGTGCATTCCCGCGCCTGAGCGACGGGCAGATCGCGGCGCTGAGCGTGGACGGCGAGCGGCGCCCGACCCGTGCGGGCGAGGTGCTCTACCGCGTCGGCGACGAGAACTGCGACTTCTTCGTCGTCCTCGCCGGGCTGGTCGCGATCGTGGACGCCCACGGCGGCCCGGACGAGCGCGTCGTGGCCGTCCACGGCCCGGGGCGCTTCCTCGGCGAACTGACCACGATCACGGGGCAGCCCGCGTTCCTCTCGGCGGTGGTGCACGAGCCCGGCGAGGTGCTCGTGGTCCCGGTCGACCGGCTGCGCCGGCGCGCGCTCGACGACCCCGCGCTCGGCGACCTCATCCTTCGCGCCTACCTCGCGCGCCGCTCGCTGCTGATCGAGCTCGGAACGGGTCTGCGCATCGTCGGCTCGCGGTTCTCGCCGGACAGCCGCCGGCTTCGCGAGTTCGCGGCCCGCAACCGCCTGCCGCACCGGTTCGTGGACGTCGAGCGGGACCCAGACGCCGAGACGCTGCTGCAGAGCCTCGGCGTGGCCCCCGAGGAGACGCCGGTCGTGATCTGGCGCGGACGGGAGGTGCTGCGCCACCCGAGCAACGCCGAGCTCGCGCGCATGATCGGGCTCCCCGCGCTCAGGCCGGCGCAGGGGGTCTGCGACATGGTCGTCGTCGGCGCCGGCCCCGCGGGCCTCGCCGCCGCCGTCTACGGCGCCTCCGAGGGCCTTGCCACGCTCGTGCTGGACGCAGAGGCGGCGGGCGGCCAGGCGGCCACCTCCTCCCGCATCGAGAACTACCTCGGCTTCCCGCTCGGCATCTCGGGAGCGGAGCTCGCGGAGCGAGCGGTGATCCAGGCCGAGAAGTTCGGCGCGATGCTCAGCGTCCCCGCGCGCGCCGCCGCCCTCGAGGAGCACGAGGGCCACCACGTCGTCCGGCTCGAGGACGGCGAGGCGGTCGCCGGCCGGACGGTCGTCGTCGCCACCGGCGCCAGGTACCGCCGGCTGCGGGTGCCGGGGCTGGAGCGGTTCGAGGGGGCCAGCGTCTACTACGCGGCGACGGTGGTCGAGGCCCAGATGTGCGCCAACGACCCGATCGCGATCGTCGGCGGCGGCAACTCCGCCGGACAGGCGACGGTCTTCCTGTCGCGCTACGCGCGGGTCGTCCGGCTACTGGTCCGCTCCGACGACCTCGGAAGGAGCATGTCCCGATACCTGGTCGAGCGCATCAGGCGGCTGCCGGGCGTGGAGGTCCACGACAACACGGAGGTTCGCGAGGTCGTCGGCGACGGCGCGCTGGAGGCCGTCGTCGTCGAGGACAACCGCACCGGCGCGCGGTCCACCCTCGAGGCGCGCGCGCTCTTCGTGTTCATCGGGGCCGACCCGAACGCACGGTGGCTCGGGGATGCCGTGCGCCTGGACGAGAAGGGGTTCGTGCTGACCGGCGCGGACGCCATCCCTCCCGGGCAGCCCGGCGGGGTCGACGGCCGCCGGCCGCGCCCGCTGGAGACCAGCCTGCCGGGCGTCTTCGCGGTCGGCGACGTCCGCAGCGGATCGATCAAGCGGGTGGCGTCGGCCGCCGGCGAGGGCTCGATGGCCGTTCGGCTCTGCCACGAGCATCTCGAGGAGGTCGGCGGGGCCGCGGGCAGGGAGGCGCCGAACGACGCCGACCGGCGCGAGGCGGCGGCGCCGTAGGACTCCGGCACCGCCGGGTGCGCCCGCGCGCGCCCGGCGGGTGTCGGTCCGCCCGGTTAGGCCCTTAGGTCAGGGCCTCGACGTCCTCGACGTCCTCGACCTCCTCGGCGTCGACGTCCTCCTCCTCCTCGACGTCCACGACGTCCTCGCCCTCCTGCACCTCGGGGTTCTCCCAGCGCACGACGAGCTCCTCGTCGGCGGCGTCCACCATGATGGTCGCGCCCGGCAGGATCTCGCCGGAGAGCAGAGCGCGCGCGATGCGCGTCTCGACCTCGCGCTGGATGTAGCGGCGCAGCGGCCGCGCGCCGTAGACCGGGTCGAAGCCGGCTGCCGCGATCAGGTCGCGGGCCTCGTCGGTGAGCTCCAGCGTGATCCGCCGATCCTCGAGGCGCCTGCGCACGTCGCCCACCTGCAGCTCGACGATGCGCGCGATCTCCGGCCGCGTCAGCGGCTTGAACAGGACGATCTCGTCGACGCGGTTGAGGAACTCCGGGCGGAAATGGTCCCGCAGCTCGCCCATCACGCGCGTGCGGGCCTCCTCCAGGATGTGCCCCCGCGCGCTGATGCCCTCGAGCAGGTGATGCGAGCCGATGTTGCTGGTCATGATGATGACCGTGTTCTTGAAGTCCACGGTCCGGCCCTGGGCGTCGGTCAGCCGCCCGTCGTCCAGGATCTGGAGCAGCACGTTGAAGACGTCGGCGTGCGCCTTCTCGATCTCGTCGAGGAGCACCACCGAGTAGGGCTTGCGCCGGACCGCCTCCGTGAGCTGGCCCCCCTCCTCGTAGCCGACGTAGCCGGGCGGCGCGCCGACGAGGCGGCTGACGGTGTGGCGCTCCTGGAACTCCGACATGTCGATCCGGACCATGTTGTCCTCGCTGTCGAAAAGCGTCTGCGCGAGCGCCCGCGAGAGCTCCGTCTTCCCGACGCCGGTGGGACCCAGGAAGATGAAGGAGCCGATGGGCCGGCGCGGGTCCTTGATGCCGGCGCGGGCGCGCAGCACCGCGTCGCTGACCAGGCGCACCGCCTCGTCCTGGCCGACCACGCGCTCGTGCAGCTCGTCCTCGAGCCGTAGGAGCTTCTCGCGCTCGCCCTCCTGGAGCCGCGCGACGGGAATGCCGGTCCAGCGCGCCACGACCTCGGCGATCTCCTCCTCGGTCACGACCTCGCGAAGCAGCCGCTTCTCGCCCTGACGGCGCGACAGCATCTCCTCCTCGGCGCGCAGCCGCTGCTCCAGCTCGGGGAGCTTTCCGTAGCGCAGCTCGGCGACCCGGTTCAGGTCGTAGGTGCGCTCGGCCTCCTCGATCTCCCAGCGCAGCTGCTCGATCTGCTCCCGTAGCGACTGGACCTTGCGGATGGCCGCGCGCTCCGACTCCCACTGGGCCTTCATCGCGTCGGCGTCCGCGCGCAGGTCCGCGAGCTCGCGCCGCAGCGCCTCGAGCCGCTCGCGGCTCGCCGGGTCGGTCTCCTTCGCGAGGGCGGCGTCCTCGATCTCGAGGCGCATCACGCGCCGGCTGACCGCGTCGAGCTCCTGCGGCATCGAGTCGATCTCGGTGCGAATCACCGCGCACGCCTCGTCGACGAGGTCGATCGCCTTGTCCGGCAGGAACCGGTCGCTGATGTACCGGTGGGAGAGGGTGGCCGCGGCGACGAGGGCGGCGTCCTGGATCTTCACGCCGTGGTGGACCTCGAAGCGCTCGCGCAGACCCCGGAGGATCGAGATCGTGTCCTCGAGGGTGGGCTCCTCCACCATCACCGGCTGGAAGCGCCGCTCGAACGCCGCGTCCTTCTCGATGTGCTTGCGGTACTCGGCCAGCGTCGTGGCGCCGATGCAGTGCAGCTCGCCCCGGGCGAGCATGGGCTTCAGCATGTTGCCGGCGTCCATCGCGCCCTCGGCGGCGCCGGCGCCCACCACCGTGTGCAGCTCGTCGATGAAGAGCAGGATCCGGCCCTCGGCCGCCTTCACCTCGGCGAGCACTGCCTTCAGGCGCTCCTCGAACTCGCCGCGGTACTTCGCGCCCGCGACCATGGACCCCAGGTCGAGGGCGAAGATCGTCCGGTCCCTGAGCCCCTCCGGCACGTCTCCGCGCACGATCCGCTGCGCCAGGCCCTCCACGATCGCGGTCTTCCCGACGCCCGGGTCGCCGATGAGGACCGGGTTGTTCTTGGTCTTGCGCATGAGGATCTGGATCACCCGGCGGATCTCCTCGTCCCGGCCGATGACCGGGTCGAGGCGGCCGCTGCGGGCGTCGGCGACGAGGTCGCGCCCGTACTTCTCGAGCGCCTCGTAGGCCGACTCGGGCGTCGCGCTGGTCACGCGCTGCGAGCCGCGCACCTGGGTGAGCACCTCCAGGAAGCGCTCCCGGGTGACCCCGTGCTCAGCGAGGATCCTGCCGGCCGCGCCCGCCGAGCCCTCCGCGAGGATCGCGAGGACCACGTGCTCCACGGAGACGTACTCGTCCTTCATCCGCTTCGACTCGTCGAGCGCGCGGTCGAGGAGCTGGTTCAGACGCCGCGAGACGTAGATCTGCCCCGGCGCGGCGCCCGGCCCGGTCGTGCGCGGACGGCCCTCGAGGTAGCGCTCGAGGGCTGCGCGGGGCGCGTCGGCGTCGACCTCCGCCCGCATCAGCAGGCGTGGAACGAGCCCCTCCGGCTGCTCGAGCAGCGCCAGCAGGAGGTGCTCGACGTCGGTCTCGGTGTGGCCGTAGCGGAGCGCCTTGGTCTGCGCCGCCTGGAGGGCCTCCTGCGTCTTCTGGGTCAGCTGGTTCGGATCCATCTCACCTCCTCGTATCGGCCAAGGCGCCCTTCCAGCTCCTCGATGCGCTCCAGGAGCTCCGAGGCGAGCAGCGCTCCGGCGTAGTTCAGGCCGAGGTCGCGCCGGAGGCGGACCGCGCGGGCGAGCCGCGACGCGGCGGCGCGCGGCCACAGGTCCGGGTCGGACGACAGGGGGTCCACCAGGCCGAGACGGGCCAGCCGGCGGACGAGCTCGGGATGCAGCCCCGCGCCGCGGGCCAGCTCCTCCAGCGTGCAGGCCCCGGCGGGCCGCCAGCGCACCGCGAGCCCAACGCTCCGCGTGCCGCCGAGCCCGTTCATGCCGCGGCCCGCTTCCGGCGCCGGCCGCCCTTGCGCTCGACCTCCCGGAGCCGCCCGTAGAGCTCGCGCTCCTCGTCGCCGAGCGTCTTGGGAACCACGATCCTCACGGTCGCGTAGAGGTCGCCCGGCGGGCCCGCGGGGTTTGGCAGGCCCCGGCCGCGAAGGCGCAGCCTGCGCCCGCTCGACGACCCGGGCGGCACCTTGACCCGCGCCCGCCCGTCGAGCGTCGGCACCTCGACCGTGTCGCCGAGCGCGGCCTGGGCGGGGGTGACCTC
Source organism: Miltoncostaeaceae bacterium (assembly GCA_033856495.1). Taxonomy (GTDB): domain Bacteria; phylum Actinomycetota; class Thermoleophilia; order Miltoncostaeales; family Miltoncostaeaceae; genus JAWVEW01. The sequence goes on from JAWVEW010000443.1 coordinate 6,353, forward strand.
GATGTCGGTGTGCAGGTCGCGCCCCTCGACCCGGAACTGCGAGTCCGGCAGCAGCCGCACCCGCAGCAGCAGGTCGCCGCGCGGGCCGCTGCCCAGGCCGGGCGAGCCCTGGCCGGGCACGCGGATCGTCTGCCCGTCGATCACCCCGGGCGGGATCTCGACCTCGACCTCGGCCCCGTCGACGCGGAGGCGCCGCCGCCCGCCGCGGGCCGCCTCCGGGAGGCTGATCTCGATGATCGCCTCCTGGTCGTAGCCGCGCATTCCGCCGCCACCAGTGGCCTGCCCGCGCCGGCGGAAGAGGTCGCCGAAGATGCTGCCGACGCCCTCGTCCCCGAAGAGGTCCTCGAGATCCTCCGATGAGACGTCCGAGTACTCGACCCGGACCCCCTCGGGCCCCGGCCCGCCCGCGCCCGCCGGCCGGCCGCGCGGACGGCGCCCGGTGCCGGCACCCGCCGCGGCGGCCTGCTGCATCTCGCGCCACTGGGGCCCCCAGCGGTCGTAGGCGGATCGCTTCTCGGGGTCGCTCAGGACGTCGTGCGCCTCGGAGATCTCCTTGAACCGCGCCTCGGCGTCCCGCTCCTTGCTGACGTCAGGGTGATGCTTGCGGGCGAGACCCCGGTACGCGCGCCGGATCTCCTCCTGCGAGGCGCTCCGGGGGACGCCCAGCACCTCGTAGAAGTCACGCCGGCCGCTGCTCATGCACCGTCGCCGCCGCCGCGCGCCACGATCACCTGGGCCGGCCGCAGCAGGCGCCCGTTCATGGCGTACCCGGGCCGCGCCACCGCGACCACGCTGTTCTCCGGCACGCCGCCGGCCGGCGCGGTGCCCACGGCCTCGTGGCGCTCGGGGTCGAAGGTCTCGCCGGGAGTGCCCAGGCGCTGCACGCTCTGGCGCCGCAGCACGTCCTCCATCTGCCCGACCAGGGCGGCGAGTCCGGAGAAGATCGGGTCCTGGGCGCGATCGGCGTAGGCGGCGAGCGCCCGCTCGCCGCTGTCGATCACCTCCAGCCAGTCGCGCAGCACGCGCTCGTGGGTGTCGAGGCGCCCGCGCTCGAGGTCGCGGGCGACCCGCTTGCGCTGGTTGTCGAGGTCGGCGAGGGCGCGCAGGAGACGGTCCTCGGTGGCCGCCAGGCGGCGCTCGAGCTCCTGCCGGGCGACCGCGGCGTCGTCCTGCGCGGTCTGCTCCGTGCCGGCATCGGCGCCGGCGGACGGCCCGCCGGCGCCGGTCTCGGGACCACGCTGCTCCATCTCACTCACTCCTCGTATTCCGCGTCCACCACGTCGTCGCCGCCACCGCCGCCGGCCCGCGCGCCGGCCGTCTCCTGCGCGGCGGCCGGCAGCGTGTGCACGATCTGCTGGAGGTCGCTGACGAGCGGACGCACGCGGTCGAGCCCGGCGCCCTCCTGCACCGCCTGCCGGGCGTCGGCGACGACCGCCTCGGCCCGCGCCCGCTCATGGTCGGGCAGGCGGTCGCCGAGCTCCTCCAGGATCCGGTCGACCTGGTAGGCGAGCGCGTCCAGCTCGTTCCGGGCGTCGATCTCCTCGCGACGGCGACGGTCCTCCGCGGCGTGCGCTTCGGCGTCGCGCACCATCCGCTCGACCTCCTCCGGCGGAAGGGTGCTGGTGTCGGTGATCGTGATCTGCTGCTCGGCGCCCGTGTCCTTGTCGCGCGCCGTCACGTGGAGAATGCCGTTGGCGTCGATGTCGAACGTGACCTCGATCTGAGGCTGGCCGCGCGGCGCCGGCCGGATGCCTTCCAGCCGGAAGCGGGCGAGCACGCGGTTGTCGGCCGCCAGCTCCCGCTCGCCCTGCAGCACCACGATGTCCACGGCGGTCTGGTTGTCCTCCGCGGTCGAGAAGGTCATCGAGCGGCGGGTGGGGATGGTCGTGTTGCGCTCGATGACCTTCGTCATCACGCCGCCCATCGTCTCCACGCCGAGCGAGAGCGGCGTGACGTCGAGCAGCACCACGTCCTCGACCTCGCCCTTCAGCACCCCGGCCTGGATCGCCGCGCCCAGCGCGACGACCTCGTCCGGGTTGACGCTCATGTTGGGCTCCTTGCCCTTCGTGAGCTTGCGGACGAGCGCCTGCACCGCGGGGATGCGGGTCGAGCCGCCGACCAGGATCACCTCGTCGATGTCGTCTGCCGTGAGCCTCGCGTCCGCGAGCGCCTGCTCGACCGGGCCCCGCGTGCGCTCGACCAGGTCGCGCGTCAGCTCCTCGAACTTGGCCCGCGTCAGCGTCATGGACAGGTGCTTGGGGCCCGTCGCGTCCGCGGTGACGAAGGGCAGGCTGATCTGGGTCTGGGTGGTCGAGGAGAGCTCGATCTTGGCCCGCTCGGCCGCCTCGGCGAGGCGCTGCAGCGCCTGCGGGTCCTTCCGCAGGTCGATGCCCTGCTCCTTCTGGAACTCCTCCGCCAGCCAGTCGACGATCCGGCGGTCGAAGTCGTCGCCGCCCAGGTGGCCGTCGCCGCTCGTCGCCCGGACCTCGACGACGCCGTCGCCCACGTCCAGCAGCGACACGTCGAAGGTGCCCCCGCCCAGGTCGAAGACCATGACGGTCTCCTGGCCCTTCTTGTCGAGCCCGTAGGCCAGCGCCGCCGCCGTCGGCTCGTTGATGATCCGCAGCACCTCCAGGCCCGCGATCCTGCCCGCGTCCTTGGTGGCCTGGCGCTGCGCGTCGTTGAAGTAGGCGGGCACCGTGACGACCGCCTCGGTGACGCGCTCGCCGAGGTGCTTGGCGGCGTCCTCGGCGAGCTTGCGCAGGACGAGGGCCGAGATCTCCTCCGGCGAGTAGAGCTTGCCCCGGACGTCGAAGCGCACGTTCTCGTCCGGGCCGGCGACGACCTTGTAGGAGACGATGCGCGCCTCCTCGGTCACCTCGTCCCACTTGCGCCCGATGAAGCGCTTGGCCGAGTAGATCGTGCCCTCGGGGTTCAGTATCGCCTGGCGCTTGGCCACCAGGCCGACGAGCCGCTGCCCGTCGGGGGTGAACGCGACCACCGACGGCGTCGTCCGGCTGCCCTCGGCGTTCGGGATCACCTCCGGCTGGCCGCCCTCCATGGCGGCGACCACCGAGTTGGTGGTCCCCAGGTCGATGCCAACGGCCTTGGCCACCTCGCCCCCCTCTCCTCGGACGTCCCTTGGTTCTGCCAGTCGCCGCGTGCCGGACTCGGCTAGACGTGGGCCTCGATGGTGTCGCCCTCCCTGCCGGCCGCGTAGTTGCCGTGCGCGTCCCGGACCGGGATCCGCTTCGGCGTCGCCTGCTGGCGCCTGGGGATCCGCAGGGTGAGCACGCCGTCGCGCATCTCCGCCTCGATGCGGTCGGTGTCGGCATGCTCGGGCAGGGTCAGCGTGCGCTCGTACCGGACGTGCGTCGCGTCGCCCTCGCGGCCGCGCTCGGCGCTGATCCGAATCGTGCTCTCCGCCACCTCGATGTCGACGCCGTCGGTGGTCACGCCGGGCATGTCGAGCGTGAGGACGTAGGTGTCCCCGTCCTCGCGTGCGCTCATCGGCGGGCGCTCGGTCCTGACCGAGCCGTTCCCGTCGCCGCCCTGACCGCCGCGCCCGACCAGCCGGTTGATCTCCCCGCGGATGGCCTCGAGCTCCTGCCAGGGGTCCCAGCTGAACGTCCGCACCATGGTCCCTCCTCCTATCGACCGCCTCATGGCTGCTGATCGGGCACGGTCCCCGGTCAAGCCGCCGACGGCGCGCGTGCCTTGACGGGTCCCGCCTGGCGATCATCGGGGGATCGGCCCCAGGGCAGCCGGGCTGCCCCGCGGTGGCCGAGACGAGGAGGCACCGTGCAGATCCTGGTGATGGCCCATCTCAACGGGCGGCTCGACATGCTCGAGCGCGTGATCGATCGCGGCGAGCCCGCGGACCTGACGCTATTCGCCGGCAACGCGCTCGACGGCGCCGACCCGGCACGCACCCACGCGACGCTCTTCACCCTCCTCGAGCAACTCGGGCTGCCGGCCTACACCATCCCCGGCGAGGCCGACGCCCCGGAGCGCCGCTACCTGGCGGCCGCGATGGGCCACGAGTCCGCCGGGAAGCACGTCCGCGACGTGCACGGGCTGCACGCGGAGACCCGCCGCGGCGAGTACGTGGTTGTCGGGTTCGGGGGCCGGATCACCGACGACGAGCGCGACCACGAGGGCGCCCTCCGCTATCCGGGGTGGGAGCTGCTCGCGCGGCTGCGGCTGCTGGGGCGGCTGGACCAGCTGCCGATCCTGATGCTGCACCACCCGCCGGCCGGCGTCCGCATCATCGACCGCGACGACGCCGGCGAGAGCATCGGCCACGCCTCGGTGACCGATGCGATCATGACCTGGCATCCGCGGCTGGCGGTGTGCGCCGGGCTCCGTCCGGGGCACGAGTGGGTCGGCGACACGCTCGTCGTCAGCCC
>JAWVEW010000444.1:0-8054 GCA_033856495.1 Miltoncostaeaceae bacterium
GGCGCCCGGGGAGCGGCGCGAGCGCGCGCCGCTCTCGGGCGCAACGGAAAAGAGAGCTCTTGCCCCTCCCGCTCCCGACGACAGACCACGCCCACGCGCCGCCCCCCTCCCCATGGGGATGGCCGCGGCGCGCCCGTGCGGCGGTCCTCGCGGCCGCGGGCGTCCTGGGCCTGCTCACGGCGGCCAGCGCCCGAGCGGACACGATCGACCTCCTCACCCAGCCGAGCCTGCGTCTGGACGGCCCCGAGCCGAACGCGAGCGCCGGCCTCGTCGTCGCGGTGGTCGGCGACCAGAACGGCGACGGCCGCGCAGACCTCGTGATCGGCGTGCCCGGCGGGAGCCCTGAGCGGCCCGATGCCGGGGGCACGCCCAAGCCGCGGCTCTCCGCAGGGTCCGTCTACGTCGTCTACTCCCAGCCGATCCCGGGGAGCGTGGACCTGGCGACCATCGACCCGGCCCTGACCGGCTACCGGATCGACGGCGCGCAGCCCGGAGATCACGCCGGCGCCTCGGTGGCGGACGTCGGCGACCTGAACGGCGACGGCGTCGCGGACATCGGGATCGGGGCGCCGGGGGCCGCCTCCTCGGACGGCAGCCGCGACGGGGCGGGCGCGGCGTTCGTGATCTTCGGCAGCAAGCGCCCCGGCAACGTGGACCTGGCGACGCTCTTCGGCAACGGCTTCCGGATCGACGGCGCCGCGGCCGGGGAGGCCCTGGGCTCGGACGTCGCCGCCGCCGGCGACGTGAGCGGCGACGGGGTGCCGGACCTGCTCGTCGGCGCCGGCGGCGCCGGGAACAACGCGCGCACGGCGTCGGGCTCGATCTACGTCCTCTTCGCGCCGCCGCGCGGCAGCACCTCCCTGATCGACCTCGCCACGCTGGACCAGCCGACGGGGGCGCGCGGCTACCGGATCGACGGCGCCGCGGTCGGGGACGCCATCGGCACGGTGGTGACGGGCATGGCCGACCAGAACGGCGACGGCGTGCCGGACGCCGCCCTTGGCGCGAGCGGCGCCGGCCCCATGTCACGGCCGGGCTCGGGCTGGGTGGCCGTGGTGTTCGGGACGCGGACGCCGACCGGGCCGGTGGACCTGGCCAACCTCGGCGACCGCGGCTTCACCATCACCGGCGGCGCGGCCGGCGACGCCGCCGGCTCCTCGCTCATCGACGCAGGCGACCTCAACGGCGACGGCCGCGACGACCTGTTGGTCGGCGCGCCCGGCGCGAGCCCGGCCGGGCGCCACGGGGCGGGCTCCGCCTTCGCGGTCTTCAGCCCCGGCGCACCGGGCGCCATCGACCTCGCTGCGCTGGGAACCCAGGGCTACCGCATCGACGGCGCCGCGGCTGCCGACGCCGCGGGCAGCGCGGTCGGCGTCGCCGGGGACGTGAACGGGGACGGACGGGGCGACCTGCTGGTCGGAGCGCCGAACTCGAGCGCGGGCGGGCGCACGCAGTCGGGGTCGGCCTACGTCGTGCTGTCGCCGGCGGCCGCCGTCCCCGTCGACCTCGCCGCCCTCGCCGCCGGCGGCAACCGCATCGACGGCGCGGCGGCCATGGACCGCCTGGGCCTCAGCGTGGCCGGCGCCGGCGACCAGAACGGCGACGGCGTGCCGGACCTCGTGATCGGGGCGCCGCGCGCCTCCACGCCGGGCCGGGACGGCGGGGGCGCCGTCTTCCTGGCGCCGGGGCGCCCGCCGGCGCAGCCGCCGATCGTCACCACCGGCACGGCGACCGGCATCGCCGCCACCGCTGCGATCCTGCGGGGACGCATCAACCCCGGCGGCGGGCCGGTGAGCTACCACTTCGAGTACGGCCTGTCCGACGCCTACGGCATGCGCACGATCGACGTGCCCGTCGCCGCGTCCCGCACCGAGCAGCGCGTCACCTTCGCGGTCTCGGGGCTCACGCCCGGCGCCCGGTTCCACTTCCGCCTCGTGGCGGCCGGCCCCGCCGGCAGCGGCGCCGGCGCCGATGGCGCGTTCACGACCCGGATGCCCGTCCCGGGCCAGCCGCTGCCGGGCATCACCGTGCGCGGCACCCCGCGCCCGGACCGGCTGACCGGCGGCCCGGGCAACGACGTCCTGCTGGGGCTGGGCGGGCGCGACTTCCTGTTCGGCCTGGGCCGCAACGACCTGCTGGTCGGCGGCAGCGGCGGCGACCGCCTGTCGGCCGGCGGCGGCGCCGACCGGCTGCTGGGCGGCGTGGGCGACGACATCATGAAGGGGGGCGCGGGCGCGGACCGCCTGGAGGGCGGACGCGGCAATGACATCCTCCTGGGCGGCGCCGGGAACGACGTGCTGCTGGGCGGCGAGGGCAACGACACGCTGACCGGCGGCCCCGGCCGCGACCGCATCGCGGGGGGCGCCGGCGACGACGTCGTCAATTCCCTGGACGGCCTCGCCGACACCGTGGACTGCGGGGAGGGCGTGGACCTCGCCCGCGCCGACGCCAGCGACCGCTTGATCGGCTGCGAGCGGGTGATCCGGGGGTAGAGGGGCACTCGACAGGCAGCGTCGGCGGACGGCGGGTGATGGCCAACGACAATGACGAGGGCGCGCGGCAGGTGGGGATCGACGACCTGCTGCGCTGTCTCGCCGCCGCCTTCGAGCGCCTGGGCCTCACCCCCGAGGACGCCGGGGCGCTCGGCCTCCTGGTGGACTCCGAGCTTCGCGGCCGCCCGGACCACGGGGCGGCGGCGGTCGGGGTGCTCGCCGCCTTCTACGGTGACGGCACGCTGAACCCGCGCCCGCGGGTGCGCGTGCTCGCCGAGACGGATGGCGCCCTCCTCCTCGACGGGGACCGCGGCTGCGGCCCGGGCGCCCCGATGCGGGCGATGCAGTGGTGCATCGGACGCGCCCGCGAGCTCCGGGGCATGGCCGTCGCCGCGGTGCGGGACTGGCAGCTCCTCGTCGCCGCGCCATACGCCAGGCTGGCGGCCGAGGGCGGCCTGATCGGCTTTGCCTGCACCAACTTCATCCCGCTCGTCGCGCCGCCGGGGGGCCGGACCGCCGTCTTCGGCACCAATCCCCTGGCGTACGGCATCCCCGCCGGGCGACATCCCCCCGTGGTGCTCGACGTCGCGACGACCACGAGCTCGATGCAGAAGGTCCGCATTGCCGCCCAGGACGGCCAGCCGATGCCGGAGGGGGTCATCTTCGACCGTGCCGGGCGGCCCACGACAGACCCGCGGGAGGTGCTCGCGGGTGGCCTGATGGCGCCGCTCGGCAGCCCCCACGCGCCCCACAAGGGCTTCGGGCTGGCGCTCTTCGTGGATGCGGTGAGCGGCGTGCTGAGCGGGGCGGCGTTCGCGCAGGGGATGGCCGGCGGCGCCCCGGGCAACTTCCTCTGGGCCCTCGACGTCGCGGCGTTCATGCCGAGGGAGGAGTTCCTGGCGCGGATGGACGCGCAGATCGATCAGGTCCAGGGGGGCGAGCGGCTTGCGGGGATCGAGGAGCTGCTGGTCCCGGGCGCCCGCGGCCAGCGGCGCGCCGAGGCCCTCTCCGCCCGGGGCGTCGTGCCGCTTGCGCCCGCGAGCTGGCAGATCCTGGCGACGGGCTGCGAGTCGCTGGGGGTCCCGCTGCCCGCGGTCCGCGACGGCTGAGGATCAGAAGCGCAGGTTGTACTGGCCGATCCACTCCGCGGCCTGTGCGCCCACCCGGTAGGCGGCCGGGCCGTTCGCGAGGATCCGCGCGTTGGCGCCCGCCAGCGAGGCCAGCGCCCAGGTGCAGGCCATGGGCGTCGTGCAGCCGCGGGGCGCGCCGGCGGGCATGCCGGTGCCGGTGAGCACGAAGTGCGCCCGGCTCACGTCGCCCCCGAAGGAGGAGTAGACGTCGAGGATGTCCCGCGGGCCGGTCCGCCACTCCGCCGCGGTGAAGGCGGAGACCGTTCCGCCCGACGAGCCGTGGTACATCTCCAGCCACATGCCGCCTGCGCGCGCCAGGCCCGGCATCACGGCGCGCCAGGTGGAGAAATGCGGTTTGCCGTCGCGGCCGAGGTTGTGGTTGGGGCCTCGGCCGCTGCCGATGGCGGCGACCGCCGCCGGCGCGACGTAGACGTGGACGCGGCTCGCGTAGGAGCCGCCGCCGGGTGCCGGCAGGGTGTCCAGCAGGGCCATCGCCTTGCTGAAGCGCGCCCCCGCGCTGCGCTGGTCGACCGGCGGCAGCGGCACCGGCGGCGGCGGACCGGCCGCCCGCGCCTCGCGCCGGCTGGCGAAGCGGCGCGGCGCCGTCTTCGGCGGCGGGCCGTCGTTGAAGGCGTTGCCGATCTCGTCCACGGCCACAAGGCCGCTGGTGCAGCCGTAGTCGCGGCCGTCGATGACGCAGCCGGCGTCGATCTGGCTGCGGAGCGCGGCAGCGATCTGCGAGACCGTCATGGTGGCGAGGGCCGCGCCGCTCACCTTGCCGATGCGGTTGGGGGCGTCGGCGGCTCCGCCGAAGAGGTGGCCGCTCGAGCCCTCCTGGCGGAAGGCCCCGCGGTCGGGGCCGAGCCCCGGCGAGCCGTCGGCCGGGCTGACGATGGCGAACGCCGCCGCGTCGACGTCGTAGACGATGCTCATCGCGCCGTGCGACGCCGCCGGAACGGCGAGCGCGGCGAGCGCGGCGAGGGTCGAGGCGGTGGCCAGCCGGAGGCGCCGTCCCGGCGCATCCGGCGGCCTGGCATCCATGCCGTGGGCCATCGGTCGATCCGTCCTTTCTCCGGAGCGTCCATCCGTGGAAACCCCTCATATGGATCGGCCACGCGACACCAGTCTTGACCCGGCGTGGGCGGGCCGACCCGGGGCGGAGCGCGTGGTACGCTCGCCGGAACGGCAGACGGCCCCCGAGGAGACGCCCCGTGGCGACCTTCATCCTGCTCAGCACGCTCAGCCCCCAGGGCGTGGCGACCATCAAGCACAACCCCAGCCGGCTCAAAGAGGTCAACGCCGAGATCGAGCAGATGGGCGCGAAGGTGGTGCAGCAGTGGGCGGTGCTCGGGCCCTACGACTTCGTGAACATCGTCGAGGCGCCGGACGAGCGCGTCATCCTGCGGGTCTCGGTGGAGCTGGCGTCCCGCGGGACGGCGCATTTCCAGACCCTCACGGCGGTCCCGGTCGACGAGTTCCTCGACTCGCTGAAGTAGGCGCCCCATCGAGCGCGGAGCGCGTGAGCCCGGAGCCGGCGCGATGAGCCGCGAGCCCGAGCGCACGCGCCGGCGGCGCTGGCTGGTGGCGGGCGGGCTGATGGGGCGGGCGCTCGCGCCGCCGGACCCCTACCGGCGGGCGCTGCGGCTGCGGGCGATGCGGCTGGGCGCGCCGGTCGGCCTCGGCGATCCGGTGGCCCCCTTCCTCGAGGCCCCCTGCCACGCCGGCGAGGAGCCGCGCTGACGGAGGCCGCGGAGCATGCGGGGCCGTGGCGGGCGGAGGTGCTCATCCCGGCCCATCGTCTGGTGCTGGCGCTGGTGGACGGCGAGGTGATCGAGCTGCGCGGCTCCAGCTCCGCGGGGACCTTCCGCGCCTACCGCGGGCTCCCCGACGCCGTGCACGGGATGATCGCCTGGCCCAACACCGTGCTGCTGACCGGGCCCGAGACGATCGTCGTGGACCCCGGCTACCAGACCCAGGGCGACATGCTGGCCGGGGCGCTGGCGGCGCGGGGGATCGCGGCGGAGGAGATCCGGACGGTGGTGATGACCCACCTCCACAGCGACCACCTGTCCGCGGTGGCCCAGCTCGGCGAGGTGGAGCTGCACGTCCACGAGGCCGAGCTGGACACGCCGCACGCGCGGGTGCAGCGGGGGCTGCTGGACCGCGTGCGGGTGCGCCCGTTCGCGGGCGACGCGGGCGAGCTGCTGCCGGGCCTGCGCTGGGCGCACACGCCGGGGCACACGCCGGGCCACGTCGTCCTGCTGGCCGACACGACCGAGGGGCTGGTCGCGATCGCCGGGGACACGCTCGGTCCGGATCCCGCCGCGTTCGCGCGGATGGAGCTGCCCGAGGGCTTCCCCGAGCGGGAGGCCCACCTGGCGGCCTTCAGGCGCCTGCGCGGCCTCGCGCCGGCGCTCGTCATCCCGGGACACAACCCGCCCATCGCCATGCCGGCCGGCGCGGACGGCAGGGGCACGGGAGCCGGCGTCGAAAGCGAGTGAGGCCGGCGGCACCGCGCGGCCCCTCACCCCTGAGAGGAGTGCGATGGACCTTCGATCGCTCACGCGCGAGCAGCGAATGCTCGCCGCGGCCGTGGCGAACGTGCTGTTCGTGATCATGCTGTTCCTGCCCTGGTACGGCGGCGGAGGCGTCTCCATCTCAGGCTGGAGCGCGATCGACTCCTCCTGGATCATCCTGGTGATCGCCCTCGTGGCTGCAGCGATACTCGCGGCCGAGGCGCTCAACGTGGTCCAGCTGCCGCCCTTCCTCACCGGCGCCGGCCTTCCGGCCTACCTCACCTCGCTGACCTTCTGGTTCACGATCTTCTACCTCGTCGGCTACGCCGGGACCAAGGTCGGCATCTACCTGGCGCTGATCTTCTCCCTGATCGCCAACGCCTTCACGGTATGGCTCTGGCGCGAGTCGCGCTGAGCTGAGGGCCTGAGCAGCCGCGGGGGTCGCAGCGGCCCCCCGCGGCGTCCTCGGGCGGTCCACTAGAGTCCGGGCGCTCTTCGGAGCCGCGGGGGCTGGCGGCGCCGGTCCTGCGACCGTGGACAGTACGGCGGGTGGACTCCCCGCCGCCGATCAAGGAGCCGGTCATGGAGCAGCCCAGCGAGCCCGACGAGCGGGCGCTGGACCTCTTTCAGGCGGCGGTCGGCGAGGCCGACCGCAACCTGCTCGCCGCCGACCGGCTGGCCGGGCTCGCCGGCGTGCTGGAGGAGAAGCGCGAGGCGGCGATCGTCCGCCGCGAGTTCCCCGAGGTGCCGGACGGCGTGGACTACGAGGAGCACTACGAGCGGCTGGCCGCGGCCGACCAGGCCCTCGAGATGCTGGCGGTGCTGGTGGACTCCTGCGAGGAACTGGTCGACATCGCGGCCGAGCTGGCGTCGCTTCTCGGCGTGAGCGACGAGCAGATCGAGGCGGCTGCAAGCGCGCCCGCGGACGAGGAGGACGAGGGGTAGCGCCCGCGGGGCGCCCGGCGCGCGAGGGGGCGGCGTGGAGGAGGTGGGCCCCGAGCTGATCCGCCAGGCGCGCGCGGCGTCGGCCGGAATGGTCACGAGGACACCGGTGCTGAGCTCGCGGACGCTGGGCGAGCGCTGCGGCGGCACCGTGGTGCTGAAGGCCGAGAACCTGCAGCGGACCGGCTCCTTCAAGCTGCGCGGGGCGCTCGCGCGTGCGCTCGCCCTGGACGCCGCCGTCCCGGGCCTGACCACTGGCAGTGCGGGCAACCACGCGGCGGCGCTCGCCTGGGCGGCGCGCGCTCGCGGCCTGCCCTGCGAGGTGTTCATGCCGACCTCCGCCCCCATCGCCAAGGCCGAGGCGGCGGCGGCGCTGGGGGCGGTCGTGCGGCTGGGCGGCGAATCGGTGGACGAGTGCGTCTCCGCCGCCCGCGAGCGGGCGGCGGAGACCGGCATGGCCTTCGTGCACCCGTTCGACGACCCCCTGGTCGTGGCCGGCCAGGGCGGCGTCGGGCTGGAGCTGATCGAGGACGTGCCGGACCTGGCCAGGGTGCTCGTGCCGCTGGGCGGCGGCGGTCTGGCGAGCGGGCTGGCGATCGCCGTGAAGTCGGCGCTGCCCGGTGTACAGGTGATCGGGGTGCAGGCGGCGGCCTGCGCGCCGTTCGTGGACGCGCTGCGGCCGGGCGCCCCCGCTCCCGGGCCGGCCCCCGCGGTGGAGACGATCGCCGACGGGATCGCCGTCAAGCGGCCCGGCACGCTCACGCTCCCGCTGGTCGCCCGCTGGCTCGACGGCGTCGTCGCGGTGGAAGAGGACGCGATCGCGCAGGCGATGATCCTGCTGCTGGAGCGCGCCAAGCTGGTGGTCGAGGGCGCCGGCGCGGTGGGCGTGGCGGCCCTGCTGGCGGGGATCGTGGAACCGGCCCCCCGCGGCGTGACCGCCGTCGTGCTCTCCGGCGGCAACGTGGACCCCCGCC
>JAWVEW010000445.1:0-3204 GCA_033856495.1 Miltoncostaeaceae bacterium
TTCATCCGGGCCTGGCGCTTCGACGCCGGCTCGCTGCTCGAGTTCCCGCCCGTGATCGACGCCGGCCGGGTGGTGGTGGGCACCAATCGCGGCTTCGCGCTGGCGCTCGACGCGCGCACCGGCAGGCTGCTGTGGCGGCGGCGGCTGCGCGGGCAGATCGCCTCCTCGCCGGCGCTCGCCGGACGGCTGGCGCTCTTCACGACCACCGCGGGGCGGGTCACTGCGCTCGACGCGGCGACCGGCCGGCCGGCCTGGAGCGTCGCGCTGGGTGCGGCGGTGGAGTCCTCCCCGCTGGTCGCGGACGGGTCGGCCTACGTCGGGACGCTGGCGGGCAACGTGATGCGCCTCTCCCTGCGCGACGGGCGCAGGATCTGGCGCGCCCGGGCGGCCGGCGACGTCAAGGCCAGCCTGGCCCTTGCTGGCCCGAACGTGGTGGTGGGCGACTACGGCGGCAAGGTCAGCGCCTTCGCCCGAGCGGACGGCGACCTCGTCTGGCAGCGGTCGAGCCCCGGCCCTGCCCTGCGCGGGTCCGGGCGCTTCTACGCCGGGCCCGCGGTCGCGTACGGGCGCGTGTTCATCGGCAACGTCAACGGGCGCGTGCTCGCGTTGGGGGCCGCCGACGGGTCGCTCGCCTGGATGCGCGTGCTCGACGACTACGTCTACTCCAGCGCGGCGGTGGCCGACAAGACCGTGTTCGTCGGCAGCTACGACCATCGCCTGTGGGCGCTCGACGCGGTCACCGGGCGCCCCCGCTGGTCGTTCGACGCCGGCGAGCGGATCTCGGGGTCGCCGACCGTGATCGGCCGCCTCGTCTATGTCTCCACCCTCGCCCGCACCCCCTCGCAGGGGCGGACCTTCGCCGTCGACGTCGACACCGGGCGGCGCGTCTGGAGCTTCAAGGACGGCCGCTACAGCCCGGCCGTGGCGGTCGACGGCCTGCTCGTGATCACCGGCGTGCGCACCCTCTACGGGCTGGTCCCCCCGGCGCGCCCGTGAGCGACCCCGCCGGGCGGGCGAGCCCCTGGACCGTCCGGGGGCTTGCGCGCGCCGCCGCGGTCGTGGCCGTGCTGGGCATCTTCTCGCGGGCGCTCGGGTTCGTCCGCGAGCTCGTCCTCGCGGCGATCTACGGCACCTCCGCGGCCACGGACGCCTTCGTCAACGCGCTGCTGGTGGTCAACGCGGTCGCCGCGGTCCTGCTCTACACGCTGGTGACGCTGGTCATCCCGGTCTTCCAGCAGGAGCGCGAGCGGGCCGGGTCGGCCAGCGCCTGGCGGCTGCTGTGGGCGATCGCGGCGTGGAGCGGCATCGTGCTGATCGGGATCAGCGTCCTGATCACCGTCTGGCCGGAGGGGCCGACGGCCCTCTTCAACCTCGACGCCGGCCGGGCCGAGACCACCCAGCGCCTGCTGCGGCTGATGGCGCCGGCGCTGGCGCTGCAGGGGCTCTCGGCGCTCTTCACCGCGCTGCTCCAGATCCACGCGCGCTTCGCGCTGCCGGCGGCGGTGGGCGTGGCCTTCAACCTGGGGATCATCGTGGCGGTGGCGGTCGGCCACGGGTCGATCGGCATCGACGCGGCGGGCATCGGCGTGAGCGCCGGCGCGCTGGGCCAGATCGCGCTGCAGACGCCGCAGTTCGTGCGGCTGGCCCGGCAGGAGGGTGTGCGGGTGACCCTCCGCCACGAGCGGCTGCGCTACGCCGCCCTGCTGGCGCTGCCGGTGCTCGGCGCGTCGCTCCTGCAGCAGATCAACTCGTTCACGGACAAGCTCTTCGCCTCGAGCCTGGTCGCCGGCCGCGTGGCGGCGCTGAACTTCGCCAACGCGCTGGGCTCGGCGCCGCGCACGGCGCTGCTCTTCCCGCTGCTGACACCGCTCTTCCCGCTGATCGCGCGGATGATGGCCGAGCGCCGCAGCGACGACGCCCAGCGCGCGTTCGAGCGGGCGGCCGGCCTGCTCGCCCTGGTGGCGGTCCCGATCTCCGCCCTGCTGGCGATCTACGCGCACGAGGTCGCGACCATCACCTTCGGCCACGGGAAGTGCGCCGGCGCGGCGGGCCGCGACTGCCGGGAGCAGATCGGCGCGCCGCTGGCGTTCTACGGGCTCGCCGTCTGGGGGAACTTCCTGGGCTACCTGCTGAACCGCGCGCTCTCGGCCGCCAACCGGTTCGCCGACGTGGTGGTGGCGACCGCGATCGCCGTGGTGGTCACGATCGGGCTCGACATCGCGCTGATCGGCCCGCTCGAGCAGGGCGGCCTGGCGCTTGCGAGCGCGATCGGCGTCTACCTCAACGTCGTGATCACGCTGCTCTACCTGCGCCGCCAGCTGCCGGGGCTCTCACTGCGCGCCCTGGCGCAGCAGCAGGGGCGGCTGCTGCTCTGCGGCGGGCTCGCGGCGGGCGCCGCCGCGCTCCTCAACCTGGCGCTGCCGGGCTCGACCGACGGCGCCCTGGCGGCGGCCTGGCCGCTGGCGATCAAGGGGGTCGCGGCGATCGTGGTCTACGTGGTCGCCCTGCGGCTGCTGGCGCCGGCGGAGCTGGCCGAGGCGCGCCGCTCGCTGCGCGCCTTCGTCCCCAGGCGGTGGCGGCCCGCGTGACCGGCAGGGCCTCCCGCCTGCGCCGGGCGGCGCCGGGGCTGGCCCTGGCCGGCGTGCTGGCGGGCGCGCTGGCGCTGCGGCTGTGGGCCTTCGGTGGGCTCTCGTTCGGCTTCCTCTCCGACGACTCGCGCTACGCGGCGGTGGCCCAGAACCTCGCCCACGGCCACCTGCCGGCGGGACCCTCCGAGTGGTTCGGCGCCCGCATCGCCTTCCTCTGGCCGGTGGCGGGAATCTTCAGGGTCGCCGGGGCAGGCGACTACAGCGCCGCGGTCTGGCCCCTGGCCGGGTCGCTGGCATCGGTGGCGGCCGCCTACCTCCGGGGCCGGGAGCTGGCCACCCGGCGCGCCGGCCTGGTCGCGGCGGCGATCGTGGCGGCGGCGCCGCTCGAGGTCCTGATGGGCACCCGGCTGCGCCCGGACGCGCTCGTGCCGGCGCTGGTGGCGCTGTCGGTCTGGTGCGCGCTGCACGCGGCCCCGGCGAGGGGGCGGGCCGCGGCCGGGTGGGCGCTCGGGGCGGGCGCGCTCCTGGGCGCCGGCTGGTCGGTCCGGGAGAGCGCGCTGGTGATGGCGCCGGTGGTGGTCGCCGCCGGCTGGCGGGCCGGCCGGCGGGCGATCGC
>JAWVEW010000446.1:0-4634 GCA_033856495.1 Miltoncostaeaceae bacterium
TCCCCGAAGCCGGCGCAACAGCCGGCTTCGGGTCCGCGATCGGTTTCTCCTCCCGACGCCCGCCTCGGAATGGGGCGCCTCGCCCGGTAGCCTTCGGCGCCCGCATCCGACCCCGAGGAGCCGCCCATCGAGGAACAGCTCATGCTCGTGGCCGGTGTGCTCCTCCTCGCCGGGGTGGGAGCCGCGCTGGTCGCCAGCAGGGTGGGCGTGCCGGTGCTGGTGGCCTTCCTCGGTCTGGGGATGGCGCTCGGCTCCGAGGGGTTCGGCGGCATCGCCTTCGACGACCCCGACCTGGCGCGCGCGGTCGGCGTGGTCGGGCTGGTCGCCATCCTCTACGAGGGCGGCCTGACGACGAACTGGGGCGACGTCCGCCAGGTGATGCTGCCGGCGGCGCTGCTCAGCACCGTCGGGGTGGTGGTGACCGCGGCGATCGCCGGGGGGATGGCCTACCTGCTGCTGGACCTCTCGTCGGGGGCGGCGCTGCTGGTGGGGGCGGTGGTCGCCTCGACGGACGCCGCCGCGGTCTTCGCCACGCTGCGCTTCACCACCCTGCGCCGGCGCCTGGGCGGTCTGCTGGAGGCGGAGTCGGGGCTCAACGATCCGCTGGCGGTGGCCCTGACGATCGGCATCATCGCGTGGCTGACCGAGCCCGCGTACGGGGCCGCCGACATCGCCGCGCTGCTGGCCCGCCAGCTGGGGCTGGGGCTCGTGGTGGGCATGGGGCTGGGCCTGCTCGCCTCGCACGCCGCGCAGCGGCTGCCGCTGACGCTGGCGCCCTTCGCGCCGGTCGCCTCGCTCGGCGTGGCAAGCCTCTCCTACGGGGCCACGGCCGCGGCCGGCGGCAGCGGGTTCCTCGCCGTCTACCTGGTCGGGCTCTGGGTCGGCAACACCCCAACCCCCTTCCGCCGCCAGATCGTGGCCTTCCACCAGGGGCTGGCGTTCCTGGCCCAGGTCGTGCTCTTCGTCGTGCTGGGCCTCCTCGTCTTCCCCAGCCAGCTGGGGCCCGTGGCGCTGCCGGGCCTGGCGCTGGCGGCGGTGCTGGCGCTGGCGGCCCGCCCGGTGGCGGTCTGGCTCTGCACGCTCGGCCAGGGCTTCGACAACCGCGAGCGGCTCTTCCTGAGCTGGGCCGGGCTGCGCGGCGCGGTCCCGATCGTGCTCGGCACCTTCGCGCTCTCCGAGGGGGTGGCCGCCAGCAGCACGATCTTCAACGCCGTGTTCTTCGTCGTGGGCGTCTCGGCCCTGGTGCAGGGGCCCACGCTGGAGCCGCTTGCGCGGCGGCTCGGCCTCGCCGGTGAGGCCCGGCCGCTCTACCAGCCGCCGCTGGAGGTCGGCGCGGTGCGGGGGGCCGACCTGGTCGAGTACGTGGTCGCATCCGGCGACGCGGTCGTCGGTGCGCGCGTGCGCGAGCTCGGGCTGCCGCGCACGGCGCTGGTGGTGGTGATCGTGCGCGACGAGGAGGCGCTGCCGCCGCGGGGGCGAACGGAGATCGCCGCAGCCGACCGCCTCTACGTGATGGTGCGGGCCGAGGACCGGGCGCGGGTGGAGGACCTCTTCTCGCACTGGCAGGACGGCCCCTTGCCCGTTCAGCTCAGAGCCGTGGAGGACGAGGCGCCCGCCTGAGCTCATGCGGCGACGATCACGTAGACGACGAAGACCGCGTAGAGGGCGGCCCAGCCGAGAACCGCCGGCAGCTCGAACCGCCGGCGCAGGCGCAGCGCCCAGAAGGCGAGCAGGCCGCCGGCCAGCGCGAGGCAGGCGGCCAGTATCGAGGGCGTGTCCAGCTCCCAGTCCGTGAAGGCCAGGCCGAGCGCGACCGGGAGCGTGGACTGGAAGACCATCGCGCCGGTGATGTTCCCGAGCGCGAGCGTGTCCTTGCCCTCGCGCATCCAGATCACGCTGTTGGCCTTCTCCGGCAGCTCCGTGGCGAACGGCGCGAGCACCAGGGAGAGCACGAGCGGCCCCACGCCGAGCTGCTCCGCGACGGTGAGCAGCTGCCCCACGAACAGGTGGGCGCCGCCGACGATCGCGCCGAGCGCCACCGCCAGCTGGCCGGCGGTCAGCCAGGTCGGCGGGTCGGCGCGGCGCGCCGGGTCGAGGAACAGCGGCTTGAGCGTGTGCTCGGACTGGACGGCGCCTCCGCGGCGAAGGGTCCTCCGCACGTACTCGACGTACGCCAGGACGAGGCCGACGGCGCCCGCGATCTGGAGCTCGCGCGGGGCGCCCAGCCCGAGCGCGACGCCCACGCCGAACACGCCGAGGAAGAAGCCGAGGTCGCGCTGGAGGGTGGGGCCGTGCGCCTCCAGGGCGGTCCCCTGGGGCCGGCGGCGCCGGAAGGCGATCGCCGCGACACCGACCAGCGCCATCGCGATCGTCGCCAGCAGGAAGGGGGCGCCCAGGATCGCGCCCACCGCCACCTCGCCGCTGTCGTGGTCGCCGGCGATGATCGCGACGACGGCGATCAGCGACTCCGGCAGCGCCGTGCCGACGGCCGCCAGCAGGCTGCCGACCACGCCCTGGCCGAGGCGCAGCTTCACGCCCAGCCACTCGACGGCGTTCGTGAACACGATCGCGCCGAGCAGGAGGATCGCGAAGCTGACCGCGAGGAGGAACGCGCTCACGCTGCCGGGCGCCGATCGCCCGCCCGCTGGCTCGCGGCCTCCACGCCGGTATGGTCACGGTCGGCCGACGCCCGCGCCATCGGCGGCGCACCTCATCACGTCGTCCGCCGCCCGCCTGCGCGTGGGGGGGCGGCCGGGCAAAAGATGCAGCCCACACCCCATTGGGCGCTGCCGGCGGGTTTGCGACAGTGGGCTGGGCCGACCCCTCGGCGGCCGCGTCCGCGATCGCTCGTTCGCCGGGGGCCGGCCCGCTCGCCGCGACGTAGGAGGCCGTGTGGGGGGCACGATCGTCTGCGGCGTGGACGGTTCCGCCGCCGCGGGCGCCGCGACCCGGGCCGCCGCAGAGCTGAGCGCCCGGCTGGGCCTGCGGCTGGTGCTGGTCGCGGTCACCGACCCGGCCGTCCTGCCGGGCGACCCGGTCGACACGGCGACCGAAGGCCGGGCGCCCGACCGCGCGCAGGCGCTGCTCGACCGCCTGATGGTCGAGCACGCGCTGGGCGGGAGGGCGGAACGGCGCCGGGAGGTGGGCGACCCCGCCGAGCGGCTCGCCAGCGTCGCGGCGGAGGAGGGCGCAGACCTGATCGTGATCGGCCGGCGGCGGCCGCGCCGCTTCCGGACGGGACTGCGCGCCGAGCTGGCCTCGGAGCTGGCGGCGGCGAGCCCCTGCCCGGTGGTGATCGTCCCCGCGGTCGTCGTCCGACCGCCTGGTACGTCCGGCGCCCGCTCGTCACACTCGGAGGCGTGAGAACCCGCACCGGACCCCTCCGCACGTCGCTGTTCTGGCGGGTCTTCGCCATCAACGCCTCGTTGCTGGTGCTCGCGGCGCTGCTGGTCGGGCTCACGCCGCTGACGTTCAGCGCCCCCCTCGCCCTCCGGGAGACGGCCGTGCTGACGGTCGGCCTCGCCCTGATGCTGGCGGCGAACCTCGCGCTGCTGCGGCCCACCTTCGCGCCGCTCGAGCGGCTGGCCCAGCGGATGCGCCACGTGGACCTGCTGCGGCCCGGCCAGCGGCTCGCGGTCAGCGGGCGCGACGAGGTGGCCACGCTCGTGCGCGCCTTCAACGAGATGCTCGACCGCCTGGAGGCCGAGCGCCGCGAGAGCGGCGGCCGCGCCCTGGCCGCGCAGGAGTCGGAGCGGGCGCGGATCGCCCGCGGCCTGCACGACGAGGTGGGCGGGACGATGACCAGCGTGCTGCTGCAGCTCAAGCGGGTCGAGGCGGTCGTGCCGGCGGACCAGCGCGCCGACCTCGCCGAGGCCCAGCAGAGCGTGCGCGAGGCGCTGGCGGAGGTGCGGCGGATCGCCCAGGAGCTGCGGCCGGAGATGCTCGAGCACCTCGGGCTGGTCAGCGCCCTCACGAGCCTGGCGACCACCTTCGCCCGCCGGACGGGTCTCACCGTCGAGCGGCGGTTCGTGCGGTCCCTGCCGCCGCTGGACCCCGAGGTCGAGCTGGCCGTCTACCGGGTGGCCCAGGAGAGCCTGACCAACGTGATGCGCCACTCGGGCGCCACCGAGGCGTTCCTCGGGCTGGAGCAGGTGGACGGCGGCCTGCGCCTGATCGTGCGCGACAACGGGCGCGGACTGTCCGCGGACGGGACCGACGCCGGCGCGGGCATCGCCGGCATGTCCGAGCGAGCGCTGCACGTGGGCGGGCGGCTGGCGATCGGATCCAGCCCGGATTCCGGCACCGAGGTGCGCCTCGACATCCCCGTCCCGGGTGCGCACGAGTGACAACTCCGCTGAAGACCCGCATCCTGATCGCCGACGACCATCCGATGGTCCGGCGCGGCCTGCGCATGGTGCTGGACGCGGAGCCCGACCTGGAGGTGATCGCCGAGGCCGGGGACGGCGCTGAGGCCGTCGAGCTCGCGCTGTCGGACGAGATCGACCTGGCGGTGCTGGACGTCGCGATGCCGCGGCTGACCGGGCTGCAGGCGGCCGCCGAGCTGAAGAAGCGCCGCCCCGAGCTGCGCACGCTGATGCTGTCGATGTACGACAGCGAGCAGTACTTCTTCGAGG
>JAWVEW010000447.1:0-12631 GCA_033856495.1 Miltoncostaeaceae bacterium
CGGTACCGCCTTCGAAGGCTTCCTCCCCGTGCGACGGCTGACCGACGGTCTGCGCCCGGATCCGCTCGACACCGCGCTGGTGGACGCGGCCGGCAGACGCCGGATCTCCGTCGGCGACCCGATCGCCGTCCGCGTCGACCGGGTGGAGCCGCTGCGCGGGCGGGTGTCGCTCGAGCCCGCTGGCGCCGATGCCGCACAAGCGCCCCGGCGCACGCCCCAGCGGCGGCGGGCGCGGGCGCGTTAGGATCGCCAGCCGAATGGCCAAGAAGAAGGACGGCGGGGAGCGCTTCCGCGACGTCGCCCAGAACCGCAAGGCGTTCCACGACTACGAGATCCTCGATCGCGTCGAGGCCGGTCTGGTCCTTGTGGGCAGCGAGGTGAAGGGCCTGCGCGACCGGGGGGCCAACATCCGCGAGGCCCACGCCGAGTTCCGCCGCGGCGAGGCCTGGCTCGTCGGCGCCCACATCGCGGAGTTCGCCCAGGCCGGCGGCGACGGCCACGACCCACGCCGCGCCCGCAAGCTCCTCCTCCACCGGCGCGAGATCGAGAGCTTCGCCAGCCGCGTCGCCGAGCGCGGCCTGGCGGTCGTTCCCCTGCGCCTCTACTTCAAGGACGGCCGCGCGAAGCTCGAGTTGGCGCTCGTCCGCGGCAAGGCCCACCACGACCGCCGGCACGACATCGCCAGGCGCGACGCGGACCGCGAGATGGCCCGAGTCGTCAAGGGCAAGCGCCCCCGCTGATCCCGTACGCGGCACCGGCTCGAACGTCGTAGGAGGCGGAAGCATCTCGGGGGCTTCGATGCAGCGGCGCTCACCGTGCCAGGTAGCCCGCAGGACCCGCGGTCGATTGGCCGTCGCGCGGGTGGTCAAATGGCCGCGGACGAGGCCTCCGCTCAACCCGCCGGCGGCTCCGGGCGCGCGACGTGCATCCAGGGCTCGTCCAGGCGCGCGGTGTTGAAGCGCAGCTGGTGCCACTGCGGGTAGGGAATGCGGACCGCGGAGACCCGATCGAGGCGAGCGATCTCCTCGGGCTCGAGCGTCCACCGGGCGGCGGCGAGGGTGTCGGCGAGCTGGTCGGCGTTGCGCGCGCCGACGATTGCGGAGGTGATGCCCGGGCGTGCCACCACCCAGTTCAGCGCCACCTGGGCCGCCGAGACGCCGCGGGCGCCGGCGATCTCCACCAGGACCTCGACGATGTCCATCGCCTGCTCGTCGTCGGGCAGGCCGCCGGGGGCGCCGTTGCGAGCGGCGCGGGCGCCCTCGGGGGCGGCCTGGCCGCGGCGGAACTTGCCCGTGAGGAGGCCGCCGGCCAGCGGGCTCCAGACCAGGATGCCCACGCCCTGGTCGACGCACAGCGGGACGAGCTCCCACTCCAGCTCGCGGGCGACCAGCGAGTAGTAGGCCTGCAGGTTGGCGTAGCGCTCCAGGCGGCGGCGGTCGGAGACGGCAAGGGCCTTCATCAGGTGCCAGGCCGAGGAGTTCGAGCACCCGATGTAGCGGACCTTGCCGGCGCGGACGAGGTCGTCCAGGGCCCGCAGCGACTGCTCGAGATCGGTGCGCCCGTCGAAGCCGTGCACCTGGAGCAGGTCGATCCAGTCGGTGCCCAGGCGGCGCAGGCTCGCCTCGACCGCTT
Organism: Miltoncostaeaceae bacterium; assembly: GCA_033856495.1. Lineage (GTDB taxonomy): Bacteria > Actinomycetota > Thermoleophilia > Miltoncostaeales > Miltoncostaeaceae > JAWVEW01. The sequence continues at coordinate 1,633 of JAWVEW010000447.1, forward strand.
CCACGATGTGGGCGCGCGACTGCCCGATGTCGTTGGGGCCCGGGCCGGTGCGCGCGTGCAGCTTGGTGGCCAGGAGCGCCTCCGGCCGGCGCGATCCCAGGGCGGCGCCGAGGATCTCCTCCGACGCTCCGTTCGAGTACGCGTCGGCCGTGTCGAAGAGGTTGACCCCCGCCTCCAGGCACATCGCGACCTGCTCCCGGGCGTCGTCCAGCTCGGTGGTCCCGACCGGGCGGAAGAAGTCGCTGCGCGCCCCGCCGAACGTCATCGCCCCGAAGGAGATCGCGGACACGAGGAGCCCGGTGCGGCCCAGGTAGCGATATTCCACGCGCGTTCCTCCCGGCGATCGGTGGGCCGTGCGCAGGGCACGCTAGTGACTTCGCGTCCGGCCGGCCCCTACGCGTCCACCACGATCAGCACGTGCTCCGACAGCGCTCCGTGGGCGCCGAGCGTGGAGATCTTCTCAATGTCCGAGGTGCGGCTCGGCCCGGAGACGAGCGACACCGCCGACGGCGGCCGGCGGCCGCGGAACCGCGGCGCCAGCGCCTCGGCGAGCGTGTCCACCACGCGCGAGGCCCGGAGCAGCGCCAGGTGGAAGGGGCCGAGCACGTCGAGCGCGCGGCCGTGGCCGGGGCCGCTCTCCAGCACCAACGTCCCCCGCTCGGCGACGGCCGCCGCCGGCACCGTGACGCCGCAGGTGGCCGGCGCGCCGTCGAGGCCCAGCAGCTCGCGCGGGCTCAGGGTGGGCGGCCAGGTCAGCACCTCGACCCCGCTCGCGGCGAGGGCGGCCGGGACTCCGAGCTCGACGAGCCAGGGGTCGTCCGGGACGACCGCCCGTCCGGCGCCCCAGGCCATCATGCGGTCGGCCGCGGCGGCGGCTGCCTCGGCCGCGGTCACACCCTCGCCGGACGCCCGCCGGCGCTCCAGCTGCCCGATCAGACGGGCGACCAGCGCGTCGGTCTCGGTGGCCGGCATCAGGGGTGCGGCGGCCAGCGCGACGGCAGGTCCCGCTGGTCGGTCCAGGCCGCGCCCGGGCCTGGCAGGCGGCGCACCCAACCCCGTCGGCCCATGACGGCGAGACCGATCCGGGCCAGGGCCACGCTGGCCCGGTAGGTCGGCGGCCAACGCCAGAGGATGCTCCAGGCCCGGAACGCCAGCCGCGCCCGCCGGCTCGCCGGCGTGTCCACCGCCGCGCGGGCGCGCACCAGCAGGTCGTGGAGGGGGATGCCCACCGGACAGGCCTGGTGGCAGGCGCCGCAGAGCGAGGAGAAGAAGGGCAGCTCGCTCGAGCGCTCGCCGCGCATGCCCTCCAGCAGCGGGGTGATCACCGCGCCGATCGGCCCCGAGTACGGCGACCCGTAGGCCTGTCCGCCGACGCTCCGCCACATCGGGCACGAGTAGAGGCAGGCGCCGCAGCGGATGCAGTGCAGCGCCTCCTCGAACGGCGTGCCCCGCAGGGCGGAGCGGCCGCCATCCAGGATCACCAGATGCAGCTCGGTCGGCCCGTCACCCGCCTCGTCGGGAGCCCGTGTACCGGTGATGAGGCTCACGTAGGTGGCGGCGTCGTCGTTGATCGCCGCCATCGGCAGGAGCTCGAGGAAGAGGGCGGCCTCCTCCCAGTCGGCCACCACGCGCTCCATCCCGAGCAGCGCCACGTGGACCGGCGGCAGCGCGGTCACCAGGCGCACGTTCCCCTCGTTCTCCATCACGCAGAGGGTCCCCGTCTCCGCCACCGCCAGGTTGACGCCCGAGACGCCGATGTCGGCCGCCGCGAAGTCCTCGCGAAGCCGCCGCCGCGCGTAGGCGATCAGCGCCTCGCGGTCGTTCGGGATCTCCTCGCCGCTGTGGCGGCGGAAGAGATCGGCGATCTGGTCGCGGTTCAGGTGGACCGCCGGGGCGATGATGTGCGAGGGGTGGTCGCCGCGCAGCTGGAGGATCCACTCCCCGAGGTCTGTCTCCACGACGCGCAGCCCGGCCTCCTCCAGCGCCTCGTTGAGCTTGATCTCCTCGGTCGCCATCGACTTCGACTTGGCGAGCAGCCGCGCGCCCCGCCGGCGCGCGAGCTCGACGACGTAGCGGCAGGCCGCCTCGCCGTCCGCCACCCGCACGACCGTGCCGCCGGCCGCGCGCACCCGCTCCTCCAGGAGGTCCAGCAGCTCCGGCAGCCGCCGGATGTCCTCGGTCCTGATGCGCCGGGCCTCGGCCCGCATCTCCGCGAAGGGGTAACGCTCGCGCACGGCCGCCTGCCCCTTCGCCCAGCTGCCCGCAGCCGCGCGCAGGTTGCCGCGCAGCTGGTCGTCCTGCAACGCCTCGCGTGCGCGCTCGCGCAGCGCCTCGGTCTCCGGATAGGCCACACGGGGCGGCGGCGCTGTCCCGCCGCTCGTCCGCCGCACCCGCAACCTCATGCCGCCAGCACCTCGGCCAGGTGCCGCGCCCGCAGCGGCACGCCGACCCGGCGGGCGCGTCCGACGATGTGGAGCAGGCAGGAGAGGTCGCAGGCGACCAGCTCGTCGGCGCCGGTCGCGGCGGCGTTGCGGGCCTTCTGCTCGCCGAGCGATCCGGAGACCTCCGGAAAGCTGAGCGCGAAGGTGCCTCCGAACCCGCAGCAGACCTCGGTGTCCGCCATCTCCCGCAACTCGAGGCCGGCCACCCCGGCGAGCGCCGCGCGAGGGCTGTCCCGCTCGCCGAGGATGCGCAGCATGTGGCAGGAGTCGTGATAGGTGACCGCCCCGCTGGCGCCGCTCCCCGGACTCAGGTCGTGGCGCACGAGGAACTGGGAGAGCTCGAGCGTCCGCGAGGCCAGGGCGCGGGCGGCCCCCGCCTCCGGGTCGTCGGCGAAGAGCTCCGGGTAGCCGTGCACGAGCATCGCCGCGCAGGAGCCCGACGGCACGACCACGGGGTCCTCCCCGGCGAAGGCGCGCAGGGTCCGGCGCGCCACCGCCCTCGCCTGCTCGGGGTGCCCGGCGCTCCACGCCGGCTGGCCGCAGCAGGTCTGCCGGCGCGGGACCAGGACCTGCACCCCGGCCCGCTCGAGCGCCCCGCGGGCCGCGCGGGCGACCGCCGGCGCCGCGAGGTCCGCCAGGCAGGTGCGCATCAGGAGGGCCCGCATTCGGTTCCGAGTCTACTCAGCCCGAATCCACCGATTGCAGCTGGAATCGCGCCGCCGATGGCGCATCGCACGGCCAGCGGCGGGTGCACGGCACATCGGCGCGATCGCCCTGGCAAGGCCGCACCCGCGGCCCATCTGGAACAGATCGGTGGATTCAGGCTCAGCCCGAATCCACCGATTGCAGCCGTGATCGCGCCGCCGATGGCGCATCGCACGGCCAGCGGCGGGTGCACGGCACATCGGCGCGATCGCCGTTGCAAGGCCGCGCCCGCGGGCCATCTGGAACAGTCGGTGGATTCAGGCTCAGCCCGCTTCGGCGACCCCGAGGCGGCGGTTGCCCGGTCGGAGCGCGGTGCTACCCTGAACGGAGCAGGGGCCCGATCCAGTATCGACGGGGTGGAACGCAGTCAGTAAGCGAGCCGCGGACCCGGTGGACCGCGTCAAAAACCGGGAACAAACGTAGCTGCGAACTCTCGCACGCTCGTTCTCGCTGCCTAACCAGCAGTAGAGAGCCGTTGGTCCTCCTTCGGATCGCGAGGAGGGAAACCGGCGTCATAAAGCGATCCTGGCCCCGAAGCAGCGTCGCTCGGCGGAGGGGTGAGAACTCAGGAGCGGCTGGCGGGGCGGCGGTTTGCCGGCGGTACGCCCCCCGCGAGATCCAACGCCGGCTGCGCTCGGAGAAGCTGGCTGTGGACGACCTTCGGACGCCGGGGCAGTGCCGGCCGGGTCCACTGGGAATGCGGGGGTGAGCTTGCAGACGCAGGCTCACCCCCGTTTCGTTTGGCATGATCGCGCGGTGCCGCCCCGCATCGGGATCACGCTCGCCTCCGTCCGGGCGCGTTGGGGGATCTGGAGCGGGGAGGACCAGGCGGAGCTGGTGGACCGCCGCTACCCCGCGCTGCTGCAGGCCGCCGGCGCGCTGGTGATCCCGATCCTCGCCGATCCGCGCCTCGGGGCCGCCCCGGAGCTCATCCTCGACGGGTTGGACGCCCTCGTCCTGCCGGGAGGCAGCGACGTGGAGCCCAGCCGCTACGGCGCCGAGCCCCACCCGGGCACCCAGCCCCCCGACCGGCTGCGGGACGAGGCCGAGAGCGGGCTGCTCGCCGCCTCGATCGGCCGCGGGCTGCCGGTCCTCGCGATCTGCCGGGGCGCGCAGCTCCTGAACGTACTGCGGGGCGGGACCCTGCACCAGCACCTGCCCGAGGTGGTCGGAGCCCAGACCCACATGCGCCGGCCGCACACCATGGAGGGCTGTACGCACGAGGTGGTGATCGCCCCCGAGAGCCGGCTCGCATCGCTGGTCGGCGCCGGCCTGCGGACCGTCGTCTCCCACCACCACCAGGGGATCGACCGCCTTGGCCAGGGCCTCACCGTCAGCGCGCGGGCGCCGGACGGCGTGGTCGAGGCGGTCGAGCTCGCCGGACCGGCCCTGTGCATTGGCGTGCAGTGGCACCCCGAACGCGAGGAGGCGGCCGACTCCCTGCTCTCCTCGTTCGTCACGGCGGTGGCGAACGGCGGGCCCGGCGCCCAGGGCGCCTGAGGGTGGGCGCACGAATTTGCCGGCTTCCCTCACCGGGCCTACCCGTCGTACCCTGGTGGTGCGACCGGCCGGCAGCTCACGTGGCGTGGGAGGGTTTGCGCCAGCCGGTCGCACACACCTGCGGGACCTGCTGATGGTCATGGATCCGGTCCCCGCTCGCGCCGCCCGTTCGGGGGGTCTTGCCCGACCGCCGGGTGTCGTCCTGGGCGGGCGTCAGCAGCGGCGACCGCACCGCGGCGGCACCCGGCGGTTGAATGCCGTCCACGCTAGGCGCTGACGGGCACCGGGTCCGGCCGCACGACGACGGTGTCGGCGACAGGGACGACCTCGTCGACGGGCAGGTCGGCGGCCTGGGCGTGCGCCCGGATCGCCTCGGGGCTCGTCGCCTCGTAGATGCAGAAGGTGCCGACCTCGCCGCTCTCCTCTGACAGGACGTAGCTGCGGATCCAGCGCACGCCGGAATCGGGCTTGTCGCCCTCGGTCGCCGAGCGTGCCGCCGCCGCCTGCAGGTCCTCCACCGTGGCCCAACCGTTGCGCCGCACGATCACGTACATGTCCATGACTCGCTCCTGTCGCGGGGCGTCCGGACCTCCTGGGGTCCGTTCCGCCCGATGTGGACTTGCCAGACCACGGTAAGCGCGTGGGGGGGCGCGAACATCCGCTGGAATGCCGTACTTCGCGGTGGGCGGGTGCCGTAGTTCGTGGCCAGCCCCCTCCGCGCTTAGACTCGTCGTGTGGAAGCGCGGGGCATGCTCGTCGGGCGTCGCGCGGAGCGGGCGCGGCTGCAGGACGCCCTGGAGCGTGCCCGCTTCGGCCGCGGATCGCTGGTGCTCGTGAGCGGCGAGGCCGGCGTCGGGAAGACGCGTCTGGCCGCCGAGGTGGCGGAGCAGTCCGGCGCCCTCGTCCTCGCCGGCGCGTCCAGCCACTCCGCCACGCCCCCCTACGGGCCGGTCGCGGCCGCCCTGCGCTCGTTCCTGCGCGCCCACCCCGGCGGCCTCGACGACTGCGGACCGCTGCACGCCCATCTGGCGCTGATCCTCCCCGAGCTCGGAGCGCCGCCCCCGGCCGGCGATCGTCCGACGCTGTTCGAGGCCGTCCGCTCCGCCTTCGCGCACATCGTGCGCGAGCGGCACGGCCTGGTCGTGCTCGACGATCTCCAGTGGTCCGACGAGGCCACGTTGGAGCTTCTGTCCGCGCTCGGCGGCGACCTCGGCACGCTGCCGCTGCTCGTGATCGGCGCCTACCGCTCCGACGGCCTTCCCCGCGACCACGGGCTGCGGCGGCTGCGGAACGAGCTGCGCCGGGCCGGCCACCTCGACGAGCTGACGCTCGGCCCGCTCGACCTCGGCGAGACGACGGAGCTACTGGCGCAGGGCCTCGGCAGCGCGCCCTCGCCGTCGCTCGTCCGCGCGATCCACGACCGGACACAGGGGGTCCCCTTCTTCGTCGAGGAGCTCACAGCGGCCCTGAGGGTGAGCGGCTCGCTGAAGGGCGGCCGCCGAGGGCTCGAGCTCGCCGGCGACGACCATGTGCCGCTGCCCGACACCGTGCGCGACGCGGTGCTGATCAGCGCGTCGGAGCTCTCGGGCCAGGCGCGGGCCGCGGCCGAAGCCGCGGCGGTGGCCGGCGAGGCCTTCGACCTCGAGCTGGTGGGGCAGCTCTCCAGCGAGGCGGGGCTCGCGGAACTCGTCGAGCGCGGGCTGATCAACGAGGACAGCGGCGGGACGGGCCGGTTCCGCCACGCGCTGACCCGGGAGGCGATCTATGCCGACGTCCCCTGGCTGCGCCGGCGCGCGCTTCACCGCCAGCTGGCCGAGGCGCTCGAGGCCGCCGGTGCGCAGAGCCGGGAGATCGCGACGCAATGGCTCGGCGCCCGGGACGGCGCCCGTGCTTTGGAGGCGCTCCTGCGCGCCGCGGAGGAGTCCGAGGCCGTGCACGCGTACCGCGACGCGGCCGCGGCCGGACGGCTGGCGCTGGAGCTGTGGCCGGAGGGCGAGGAGACGGAGCGCCGCGCCGCCGCACTGGAGCGGCACGCGCGCTGCGCGCAGCTGGCCGGGGAGCTGGCGGAGGCCGTGACCGCCTGGCGCGAGCTCGCCGCGATCCGGGAGACGCTCGCGCAGGGGCGGGCGGTCGCCGACGCGCACCGTCGGCTCGCGGCCCTCCACGAGCTGCGCGGCGACCGCGAGGCGGCGTTCGCGGCGCGGGAGGCGGCGGCGGCGATCTACGCGTCGAGCGGCTGGCCGGCCGACGCGGCGGTCGAGCACCTGGCGATGGCCAACCACATGCGGAGCACCGCGTCGCACAGCGCCGCCGTCCAGCTCGCGCGCATCGCGGCCGAGGAGGCGGAGCTGGCCGAGCGCCTCGACCTGCGGCTGCGCGCCCTCGGGCTCGAGGGGCTCGCCGCAGCAAAGCACGGCGACTTCGAGGAGGGCCTGGAGATCGTGCGCAGCGCCCTGGCCCGCGCGCTCGAGCATGACCTGACGGAGGTCGCGGCCGAGCTCTACCAGCGGCTCGGGCTCGTCCTCTACGACTCCGCGGACTACCGCCGCGCCGAGGACGCGCTCAGCGCCGCGCTCGACCTCTGCCGCGCCGGCGGCGACGCCGGCACCGAGCTCGCCTGCGTCACCTGCATGGCGTACGTGCTGCGGGAGCGCGGCGACTGGCGGGGCGCGGCCGAGGTCAACCGCGACCTCATCGCCGCGGGCACCGCCGTCTTCGTGGCGCAGGTGCTGCTCGGTGCGATCCACGGGTTCCAGGGCAAGCTGGCGTCCGCGCGCAGGCTGCTCTCGGCGGGCAACTCGGCCGCGTCCCGGCTGCGCCACTACAGCATGCGCGTGGACTCGACGGCGTCGCTCGCCTTCGTGGCGGCGGCGGAGGGCGCGGACGCGGAGGCCGTCGCGCACTGCGGCGCGCTGCTCCAGCACTGGGGGGACAGCGAGGACTGCCACTACGCGGTCTGGGGGCTGCGCTGGGCGGCCGCCTTCCTCGCCCGCCGTGGCGATCTCGACGGCGCCCACGCCTGCGCCGAGGCCCTCACGCGCGTCGCCTCGCAGACGGGGCACCCCGACGCGCTCGCGGCGCTCGCCCACGCCCTCGCCGAGACGGCGCTCGCCGCGGGCGACGCGGACACCGCCGCCGAGCAGCTCTCGCGCGCCCTCGATCTCCACCGCACCCTCGACATGCCGTTCGAGCGCGCGCAGATCGAGCTGCGGGCGGGGGTCGCCCTGAACGCCGCGGGCGAGCGGGAGCTGGCGCTGGACCGGCTGTCCGACGCCTACCGCACGGCTCGGAGGCTCGGGGCCAGGCCGCTGGCTGCCGAAGCCGCCCGGGAGGTCGCCGCGCTCGGGGAATCGGTCGCACGGAGTCTTGGCCGGCGGGCCGCCGCCGATGCCCACGGCGGCGGCCTCTCGCGTCGGGAGGTCGAGGTCGTGAGGCTGCTCGCGGTGGGGCGCACCAATCGCGAGATCGCTCACGGGCTCTTCCTCAGCCAGCGCACGGTGGACATGCACGTGCGCAACATCCTGGGCAAGCTGGGGTGCCGCTCCCGCGTCGAGGCCGCCCACCGCGCCGGAGAGCTGGGACTGCTGGCCTGAGGGGCTGAGAAGATGAGCACATGACCGCTGTGGCGCGTCTGGTGACGCTCGTCGATGTCGCCGGTGACCTTGCCGACGCTCGTCGGATGTCGATGTCGGCGCGCCACGAGGCCGTGCTCGTGGACGGACGCCGCCTGCTGCTCCTGGACGACCGGGGCTGGAGCTCCTCGCTCAGGCTCGCCTGGGTGGGCGAGATGCCCGGTGACCACTCCCGGGAGGATGTCCCCGACATCTGGACCACGACGTCGGTCGAGGACATCGAGGACACGGCGCGCATGGTGGTCGGGCCGGATGAGCCGTTCGACGGACGCTCGCAGGAGGATATGGCGGCCGACCATTGGGCCCACCTGACCGGGGTCCTCCGCCGGCACGGCGTCGTCGCGGACGCCCTCGAGCTGAGGGGGCTACCGCACGACGTCGTGCTGAGCGAGCGACTGCTCGCACGCGTCGGTCGTGACCCTGGCGACGTCGCCTCTCGCTGACGCCCGGGCGCTGGTGATCGCGCTCGTGGAGCCGGTTTCCGCCCGGAGGGGCGGAGGGCTGGTCAGGCGCTCCCCCGCACTGGCGGGCGGGGAGCGGTGAGGTCTCAGTTCCGACCGGGCATCAGGGCGCCGCAGCGGGGCCAGCCATGCCCGCGATGCTACATCCGTCCCCCCGTGGCAACCGCCGGACCACCCGCCGCTGGCCGTGCGATGCGCCATCGGCGGCGCGATTACGGCTGCAATCGGTGGATTCAGGCTCAGGTGAGTCGCTCGCGACCTCAGCGTCGCTCGGCGCGCCCGCGGGCGGCCCAGGCGTGGGCGTCGATCGTGAAGGGGGCGGGCGGCGCGTTCTGCCTGCAGCGCTCCTTCAGCTCCTCGCACCGGGCGGGGTCGAGCCCGGCGACGTAAGCGCCCGCGGGGCCGACCCCGAAGGTGAACGGCGCCCACCAGACGTCGAAGCTCGCGTGCTCGACGCGGACGGCGAGGTCGGCCTCCTCGACGTCGCGCAGGCCGGCGGCCCCGAACAACCCGGCGAGGTCACCCTCGAGTGAGCCCGGGAGGTCCGATTCGTCACGGGCGCCGGGATCGAGTTGGCGCACCGCGGTCCAGAACAGGCTGAGCGGACCGCGCCCCCCGCCGTGGTCCCAGACGCAGGCGACGACGACCCCGCCGGGCCGGGTGACGCGCGCCATCTCGCGGAGGCCGGCGACGGGATCCGCCATGAAGTGCACGACGAGTTGCGCGAGGGCGACGTCGAACACATCGTCGGAAAAGGGCAGCTCCTCCGCGGCGGCCTGTCGGACGTCGACTCCCGGGTGGCGCTCGCGGGCGGCGGTCACGAATGGCTCGGATGGGTCGGCTGCCGCCACCAGCCCGGCGCCCAGCCGCGCGACGAGCTCGCCGGTCAATGCGCCGGGCCCGCAGCCCACGTCGAGCACCCGCTGCCCTTGCCGGACGCCCGCGAGGTCGGCCAGGAGGGGTCCGAGCGGGATCGAGTAACGCCCCATGAACCGGTCGTAGGCGTCGGCACGGACCGCGAAGATCACACGGTCACTCGAGATCGCGGCTCCGAGACGACGAAAGCGCGCTCCGGCAGCGCGGGACCGTAGTGCCCCCAGGGGGCTCGCAGATGGCTGCGATTGGAGCGCCCGCGCACGGAGTTGCTGGAAGAACCCTAGTCCCAGGCGACCGGGAGCCGCTCGAGCTCGCGCAGCGGCAACGAGCCTCGCCACTCCGGCTCGCCGTCGAGCCGCAGGCCCGGGAGCCGGCGCAGCAGTGTGGCGAGCGCGATCTCCCCGTGCAGCCGCGCGAGCGGCGCGCCGAGGCAGAAATGCCGTCCGGCGGCGAACGCGAGGTGTGGGTTGGGATCGCGGTCGGGGTCGAACCGGCCCGGGTCCGGGAACACCTCCGGGTCCCGGTTCGCGGCCGCCAGGAACGCATGCCGGGGGACGCCCGCGGCGAACCGACATCCGTCGACCTCGACGTCGTCGTGCGGCGCGCACATCACCGAGGTCACTGGGGTCGTGAGCCGGAGGACCTCCTCGACCGCGCGCGGGAGCGAGGCCGGCATCCCGCCATGCTCGAGTAGGAGCACGACGCCGGACGCGATCAGGCTCGTCGTCGTCGCGTGCCCGGCTTCGACGAAGAAGACGCAGTTGGCGACGAGGTCAGCGCGCTCGTCCGCGTCGTCCGGCAGGTCCGCGGCGAGCGTCGAGAGGAGGTCGTCGCGCGGATCGGCGCTCCGCTCGTCGAGCAGCCGCTCGAACCGGCGGGCGAGCTCCTCGGCGGCCGCGTGCCCGCGCGAGAGGTGCTCCGGATCGTCCTGGTGGGCGAACGCGCGGTTCATCGTCAGCAGATTCGCGCCAACCGCCGCGCGGTCCACGTCGCCGAGCCCGAGGACGCGCGTGATGACCGAGAACGGGAGCGGGCGCGCGAACCCGCTGACAAGCTCGATCTGTCCGTCCGTGGCCACGGCGTCGATCAACTCGTCGGCGCGCGACTGGATCTCCACGCGGAAGCGCTCGACGACGCGCGGCCCGAACAGGCCGGTGAAGCGGGCGCGCAATCGGCGGTGGCGCTCGCCGTCGAGCGAGATCAGCCAGCGCGCGAGCATCGCCCACAGCGGCTCAGCCGACTGCGGCGCGACGCGGTGGAAGCGAGGGTCGCGCAGCATTGCGTCGACGGTCTCGTGCCGCGCGGTCGGCAGATGCGCGAGCGCCCGAAGCGCCGCGTGCGGGTCGCGCCGTCCCTCGTCGTTGAACAGCGCGGCAACTGCCGC
>JAWVEW010000448.1:0-7161 GCA_033856495.1 Miltoncostaeaceae bacterium
GCGGTCGACGTGCTGGCGGCGCTCGAGCACGAGGGCGACCACGACGACGAGACGCTCATCCTGGCCGAGATCGGCAGGAAGGCGATCCGTCAGGTCGAGAGCTTCGTCACCGAGCTGCTCGCGCGCACGCTCCCCCGCGACCGTGCGACCGACCTCGCGCACCAGCTCTCCAGCGGGGTCTGGACACACGACCACCCGCTCCTCCCCGACACCGTGCGGGCGATGGGGCTGCCGGTGCGGGTCGGCGTTCCCGAGCCGGAGCGCGAGCTGCTCGAGCTCTTCCCGCAGCCGCAGGCCCGCCTCTCGCAGGTCGACTACGCCCCCGGCCCGGCCGACCCGGTCCGGATCCCGGCCGGACGCGGCCGGCGGCGGGTCGCCTGAGCGCGGCGGCCCGCGCTCGCCAGCCCCGGTCGCCCCGATCACCTACCGGGCGCGGTGTCCATGAGCTGAGCGCGGCGAGTGGGGGCCGCTGTCCGGCACCGACGGCGGAGGACGAACGTGAAATGCCACGAGCTGACCTCGAGGGTGGCCGAGCGCGCGGGCATCTCCCAGGACGACGCCGACGCGGCCATCAGGGCCGTGCTCGCGACGCTCGCGGAGCGCATGGGCAGCGGCGAGGCCGACGACCTCGCGGCGCAGCTCCCGAAGGAGTTCAAGAGCGCGGTGCCCGCAGGGGTGCAGGCGGAGCGCCTCGACCTCGACGGGTTCGCACGGCGGGTCGCGACGCGGTCGCGGATCCCCGATGCCGACGGCCTCGCGGTCACCCAGGCGGTGTTCGGCGTGCTCCGCGAGGGCGAGATCGAGGACGTCCCGAGCGCGCTGCCGCGGGACTTCGAGCGGGCCCTCCCAGTCTGATCCTCCGCGAGCGCCGCGCCGGACGCGGCCGGACGCGGGCACGCAGGACCTGGGGGAGCGAATCCGACCCCGATTGGAGAAGAGATGGGCAACGAACTGAAGGGCCGCAGGATCGCCATCCTGGCCGCGCGCGGCGTCGAGGAGGTGGAGCTCGTCGAGCCGCGCCGGGCGGTGACGGAGGCGGGCGCCGAGACGGAGCTGCTCTCGATCGAGCCCGGGGAGATCCAGGCGGTGAGGCAGGACATCTACCCGACGGTGCGCTTCAGTGTGGAGCGCCTGGTCTCGGAGGCGTCGGTCGACGATTACGACGGGCTGATCCTCCCCGGCGGAGCGGTGAACCCGGACACGCTCCGGCAGGATGAGGCGGCAGTCGCCTTCGTCCGCGCGTTCGTCGAGGGCGGCAAGCCCGTCGGCGCGATCTGTCACGCGCCGTGGACGCTCATCGAGGCGGAGGTCGTGCGCGGGCGCACCGTCACCTCCTACCCCACCCTCAGGACGGACCTGCGCAACGCCGGCGCCGACTGGGTCGACCGGGAGGTCGTGACGGACCAGGGCCTGGTCACCAGCCGCCGGCCGGACGACCTCCCCGCGTTCTGCAGCAGGATCGTCGAGGAGTTCGCCGAGGGGCGCCACGCGATGCAGGGGACGGGCGCCCGCGCGGCGCGGGCCGGCTCAGGGCCCCTCCGCCACCCCGCGCTCTCGCGACCCAGGGAGGAGGCCCATCAAGAGGAAGGCTCCGGATCACCTGATCGACGGGCTGGTTCGCCACGGCGTCCGCCGGATGTACGGCATCGTCGGCGACAGCCCGACCCCGTCAACGACGCAACCCGCCGCCGCCGCGATGCGATCCGCTGGGTGACCGTGCGCCACGAGGAGTCCGGCGCCTGCGCGGCCGGCGCCGAGGCCCCGCTGACCGGCGAGCTCACGGCCTACGTGATCGTCTATGACAACGGCGCCGTCGGCATGGTGAACCTCGAGATGCAGGTCGCGGGTCTCGTCGACTGGCAGACGGACCTCAAGAACCCGGACTTCGCCGCCCTGGCCCGATCGATCGGCTTCCTGGAGATCCGGGTCGAGGACCCGCAGGGCGTGCGGCCGGCGCTCCAGGAGGCGCTCCGCCACCCTCGAGAGCAACGTCCGGAACATCCCCGTGTAGGGCGCGTTGCTGGACCGGGGCGCTTGACCCGGCCCTCGTCTGGATCATCGAGTCAGTCGACTCGGCGTCGACAGCGAGGGTTTGCGATGACGGTACGTCTGAACAGAAACGGATACGAGCACGGGCGGGAGTGCATCGAGGCGGGGCGGGTCGTGCTCGACGAGATGGACGACTGGAGCGAGCACCAGCCCTCCGCCGAGGAGGAGAACCGGTTCATCGAGGAGCACGGCTGGCGCGAGTACGGCCGGTGGCACCTGGGGATCGACGACGAGGCGACGCCCGAGACCAAGGGCCACTACAAGTTCCCGTACGGGGACTTCGAGGCCGTGCATCGCTGCGGCGTGATCGCCGCCGAGGTGCGCGCCGCCCGGCTCCACTACGAGGACATCCGGGCGGCGGCGGCCCACCTGCACGGGATGCTCGAGACCCTGAAGGTCTAGCCGGAGGCCCTACACCGCGAAGGGGTAGGTCTCGGGCAGCTCCCCGGCCTCCCACTCGCTCGTGACCTCGAGCGGCTCCACCGCCCGCGTGCGGTCGATGTGGATGACGGAGTCGAACTGGTCCGCCAGCCGGGCGTGGAAGTAGTGCGAGAGCCGCTCGGTCTCCGGCCGGTAGATCACGCCGATCGCGCGCTCGAGCCGGCGGCCCTCGAGCCCGGCCGGGTCGAGCAGCAGGCGGGGCAGGCCGGTCCCGTGCAGGGCGGCCTCCCAGCTGCCGTCCAGGGCGCGGCGGACTCGCTTCCGCTCGGCCGCGCCGCCCCAGTCCGAGGCGGCGGTGACGGTGCCGGTGTACGTGCTGAAGCCGACGAGCAGCGCCTGGCTGCCATGGCGCTCGCGCACCAGCTGGCCGATGTTCAGCTCCCCCGCCTCGCCGAGCTCGGTCGCGCGCGCGTCGCCGACGTGGGAGTTGTGCGCCCAGACCACGGCCTTCGCCGCAGCGCGCGTCCGCTCGAGGTGGGCGACGAGCGCCTCCAGCGTCTCGGCCATGTGGCCGTCGCGCAGGTTCCAGCTCTCGGCGCCGCCGCGATAGACCGACCGGTAGTAGCGCTCGGCGTTCACGATCAGGCGCGCGTTCTGCTCGGCGTAGAAGTGGCGGTCCTCGGCGACGCGGCGGTCGCGGGACGCGGTGTCGGCGGCCACCCGCTGCAGCTCCACGAGCGCCTCGACCGCGGCCTGCTCGCAGGGCTCGGCGCCGCCGAACGCAGCCTCGTAGGCGTACAGCTGCGCGTCCCGGTTGAAGTGGTCGAAGCAGGCGTAGCGCTCACGCGCCCGCTGCGCCGCGTCGGGGTCGACCCCGTCGAGGAACGCCACGACCGCCTCGATCGACGTGTAGAGGCTGTAGAGGTCGAGCCCGTAGAACCCGACCTTCGGCGTGCCGGGGGGCAGGGCGTCGTTCCAGTCGCGCAGCCAGGCCACGAAGTCCATCACGTCCTGGTTCCGCCACATCCAGGCCGGGAAGCGGCGGAAGTCGCGGAGCGCCTCCTCGGCGCCTGCGTCGTCGCTCTCGCCGCGCACGAACAGGTTCACGCGGTAGGCGTCCGGCCAGTCGGCCTCGGCGGCAACCGCCGCGAAGCCCTGCTCCTCGATCAGCCGCTTCGTGATCTCGGCGCGCTCACGGTAGAACTCGTGCGTCCCGTGGGACGCCTCGCCGACCAGGACGAACCTGGCTGCGGCGGCTCGCGCCAGCAGCGGGTCGTAGCCGCCCGCGTCGCCCGCGAGCGCCCGGATCGCCTCAGCCGGCGCCATCGTCCGAGCCGCCCAGGTGGCGGGCGAACCAGTCGGCAGCAAGCCGCGCGACCTGCTCGAGGGCTCCCGGCTCCCCGAACAGGTGAGTCGCCCCGGGGATGACGACGAGCCGCTTCTCGCCCGCGAGCGCCGCAAGGGCTCGCCGGTTGAGGTCGAGCACGAGCGCGTCCGCGCCGCCGACGATGAGGAGCGTCGGCGCGCGCGCGCGCCGCAGCGCGTGCCCGGCGAGGTCGGGACGGCCGCCGCGGGAGACCACGGCCGCGACGTCGGCGGGCCGCTCGGCGGCGGCCACCAGCGCCCCGGCCGCGCCGGTGCTGGCCCCGAAGAGGCCGATGCGGAGCCGCTCGACACCGGGGCCGGCGCAGAGCCAGTCGATCGTTCCGGCCAGGCGCCTGGCGAGCAACCCGATGTCGAACCGCAGGTGACCGGTGCGCCGGTCGGCCGCCTCCTCGTCAGGCGTCAGGAGGTCGAGCAGCAGCGTCCCGAACCCGGCCTCGTTCAGCGTCGCCGCCACCAGGCGGTTGCGGGGGCTGTGACGGCTCGAGCCGCTGCCGTGGGCGAACAGGACGATCCCGGTCGCCCCCTCGGGAACGACCAGGTCGCCCTGGAGCACGACGCCGCCCACCGGCACGGCGACCGCGCTCGCGCCCGCCGCCCCGGACCGCACGCTCATCGCCGCGTCTCCGCCCGGGCGGCGGCACGCCGCAGCAGCTCGCGCACCTCCTCGTCGCTCGTCTGGGAGAAGTCCTCGTACCACAGCCCGACGGCGTGGAACGGTCGCGGGGTGAGCACGCAGACGACCTCGTCCACGACGTCCCGGAACTGGTCGCAGGTCTCCTCGGCCGCCACCGGCACGGCGACCACGATCCGCGCCGGGTTGCGCTGTCGCACCGCGAGCGCCGCGGCCCGCATGGTCGAGCCGGTTGCGAGGCCGTCGTCGATCAGGATGACCGTCTTGCCCGTCAGGTCGAGCGGCTCGCGCCCGCCCCGGTAGGCGGCCTCGCGGCGCTCGAGCTCCCGCAGCTCCGACGCGGCCACCTGCTGGACCTCCTCCCGGGTGATGCCGAGCGCGCCGATGATGCGCTCCTCGAGCACCAGCACGCCGCCGGTCGCGATGGCCCCCATGGCGAGCTCCGGGTAGCCGGGGACACCCAGCTTGCGCACCACGAACACGTCGAGCGGCGCGTCCAGCGCACGCGCCACCTCGTAGGCGACGGGCACGCCGCCCCGCGGCAGCGCGAGCACGACGACGTCGTCGCGGCCGGCGAGGTGCGCGAGGGCGCGGGCGAGGACACGCCCGGCCTCGCCGCGATCCCGGAATCGCGCCGGGCCGGGCCGCTGGCCGAGTCCGGCAGCGCCCCGGATCCCGTGGTCGTCCTCCGCGAACACCTCCCTCCAGTGATCGGGGACGGCGCCGATGTCCAGCCCGTTCCGACCGGCGACGTTCCGCCCGCGCACGCGGGCGCCTGGACACCGGTGCCGGGCGGAGCACCTCACTACCGTCGGGGACGACCCTTGAGGAGGGAGCGGTGCCGATGGCGGTGGGGTCGGCCCTCGCAGCATCCGCCGTAGCCCAGCCGGACCTGTTCGCGGCCCGGCAGCTGCAGGCGCTCTCGCTGGGTCTCCACATCGTGCTGGTGTGCTTCGGCGTCTCCTTCCCGGCGATCGTGCTGGTCATGGAGGGCCTGTGGCTGCGGACCGGCGACGGCCTCTACCGTGAGATCGCGCAGCGCTGGTCGAAGGTCATGCTGGTCCTGTTCGCGGTGGGCGTCGTCACCGGGACGATCCTCTCGTTCGAGCTCGGGATGCTGTGGCCCGGCTGGATGTCCCGCTTCGGCGGCGTCTTCGGGGTCGCCTTCGCGTTCGAGGGCTTCTCCTTCTTCCTCGAGGCGATCTTCATCGCCATCTACGTCTACGGCTGGGGTCGGCTCGGGCGCCGCACCCACTTCCTGACCGGGATCCCGATTGCGATCGCCGGGCTCACCGGCTCGATGTTCGTGCTCGGCGTGAACTCGTGGATGAACACGCCGGCCGGCTTCCGGGTCGTGGGCGGCGAGATCGTGGACGTCGACCCGCTCGCCGCGCTCTTCAACCGCAGCCTCCCGTACGAGCTCCTGCACATGTACCTCGCCGGGTACATGGTCGCCGCGTTCTCGATCGCGGGTGTCTACGCCTGGGCGTGGCTGAGGGGACGGCGCGACCGCTACAACCGGGTGGCGCTGATCGTGCCGCTGACCATCGCCTGCCTGGTCGCGCCGGTGCAGGTGCTGGCGGGCGACTGGGCGGCCCGGAACGTGGCGCAGGACCAGCCGGTGAAGCTGGCCGCGATGGAGGGGCTCGGCCGCACACAGGCCGGCGCCCCGCTGCACCTGCTCGGGCTGTACCGGGACGGCAAGGTCGTGGGCGGAATCGAGATCCCGCGGGCGCTGTCCCTCCTCGCCGATCACGACCCGAACGCGACGGTCACCGGCCTGGACGCGGTGCCGCCCGACGGGCGGCCGCCGGTCAACGTGGTGCGGCTGAGCTTCCAGGCGATGGTGGCCATCGGCACGCTCCTCGTCGTCCTGGCCGCCATCTATGTGCTCACCTGGTGGCGACGGCGGCGGCTGCCGCAATCGCGCTGGTTCTTCCGGGCGGTGGTCGCCGCCGGGCCGCTGTCGCTCGTGGCGCTCTGGGCCGGCTGGATCGTCACGGAGGTGGGGCGCCAGCCTTGGATCGTCTACCGGTTCATGCGGACCTCGGAGGCGGTCACCGCCGCCGGCGGGATCCCGGTCGCCCTCGCGCTCCTGAGCGTGGTCTACGTCGGCCTGATCGTCGGCTGCGCCATCGTGCTGCCGCGCCTCGCGCGGGACCGGTCGCGCGCGCCGGCGTCCCGCGTGGAGAGCCTGCCGTGATCCTCGCCGACGTCGTCGCCGGATCGATCGTGGCGGGCCTCAGCGCCTATGCGGTGCTCGGCGGAGCCGACTTCGGCACCGGGGTCTGGGACCTGACGGCGCCCCGTGGGCCGGCCGGCCGGCGCGTGCGCGCGATGCTGCACCGCTCGATGGGCCCGGTGTGGGAGGCCAACCACGTGTGGCTCATCTTCGTGCTCGTGTACTTCTGGACCGGCTTCCCCGAGGCGTTCGGCGCGGTGGCGTCGACGCTCGCCGTGCCCCTCTTCGGGGCGGCCGTCGGCATCATCCTCCGCGGCTGCGCGTTCGCATTCCGCAGCGTGACCGCCGAGACGCGCGCCGAGCCGGCGCTGCGCGTCGTGTTCGCCATCTCGTCGCTCGTGACCCCGTTCTTCCTCGGGACCGTGGTCGGCGGGATCGCGTCCGGTCGCGTCCCGCTCGGGAACGCGGCCGGCGACCGCCTCACCAGCTGGTGGAACCCCAGCTCGGCGGTCGTCGGGCTGATCGCGGTGGC
>JAWVEW010000449.1:0-2943 GCA_033856495.1 Miltoncostaeaceae bacterium
CGCGCTGCCAGCGCCGCCGCCGCCTCGCGCAGGCTTCCGTCCGGCTCCAGCACCCAGCCGACCCCGACCAGCGTCTGGAAAGCGTGGGCGAGCGGCATCACCTCGCCGGCGCCGCCGGCGCCGCGGCGGGGGACGGCGGGCACGAAGCCGTCGTTGAGCCGATCCGCGAGGAACGCGCAGAGCGCCGGCGTGACGCCGGCGTGGCCGCCGAGAAAGCCCGCCAGGCGCGCGACCATCACCGCTCGCGCCTCCGCGGGAGGAAGGAACGGCGCCGAGCCGGCCGCCCGTCCCAGCAGCAGCCGCCGCTGGTGGCCGGCGGCCTCCTCCGGAGCCAGGTCGACCGCCCCCAGGTAGCCCATCCCGGTCGTGACGCCGTAGACGCGCTCGGCGCCTGCCAGGGCCGCCTCCGTTCGGGCTCGGGCGCGGGCGACGCGGTCGAGCAGCTCCGGCAGAAGGACGATGGCCGCCCCCTCGAAGGCGACCCGCTCGGCCGCCTCCAGGGTGAGGTCGGCGGGGTCCGCGACGCAGACCGGCGCGGGCGCGCTCAGGGCAGGACGACTGCTGCCGAGGCGCAGTCCACCAGGGCGGCCGGCAGGTCCTCGGGCGTGCAGCCCTCGAGGTCCGGGTGCTCCAGGTCCACGGCGACCGTGCCCGGTTCCTCGTCCTCCAGACCGAGGCTCACCCGTCCGGCGGCGCAGAGGGCCGTCCAGAGCTCCCCGCCCACGAGCGCCGCCAGGGCGCGCCGGCGCCCCCGATCCCGCCGGGCGCCGGTGTCCAGCTCGCGCGCCTCCTCGAACGGGTCGATCCGCACCTGCGAGTCCGAGCCGATCGCCAGCCGCACGCCGGCCTGAGCCAGCGCCATCGCCGGCGGCCAGCCGTCGCCGAGGTTGCCCTCGGTGGTGGGGCAGGTCACGACGACGGTGCCCGAGTCCCCCAGCAGCTGCATGTCCTCGCTGCTCACGTGGATGGCATGGATCACGCTGGCCCTGGGGCCGAGGAAACCGGTCCGGGCCAGGAGCTCGATGGGACTGCAGCCGTGCTCGGCGCGAACCTCCTCGACCTCGCGGCGCTGCTCGGCGGCGTGGACGTGGCGCACGAGTCCGTACCGGTCCGCATAACCGGCGATCGCGCCCAGCCAGTCAGCCGGCACCGCACGCGCGCTGTGCGCTGCGATCCCGATCGACAGCCCGGGGCGGCCGGCCGCCCAGGCGCGCAGGCGGTCCACCCGGTCCAGGAAGGTGTCGACGTGAGCGTCGCAGAAGCGCCGCTGCCCCTCGGTCGGGGGCAGGTCGGCCCCGTCCCACCCGGCCCGCGCGTAGGCGGCGGGCAGCAGGACCAGGCGGATACCGGCCTCCGACGCGGCGTGCGCCAGCGCGATCGCCATCGCGTTGGGGTCCCGGTAGGGGCGGCCATCGGGGTGGTGGTGGAGATAGTGGAACTCGCCCACGGCCCCGTAGCCGGCGGCCCGCATCTGCCGGTAGGCGGCGAGGGCGGCGGCCCGGAGGCTGTGAGGGTCCAGCGTCGCCGCGACCCGGTACATCGCCTCGCGCCAGCCCCAGAAGTCGTTCCCCTCCGCCCCCGAGCGCTCGGCCGCGCACCGCAGCAGGCGCTGGAAGGCGTGGCTGTGCGCGTTCGGCATGGCCGTGATCTGGACCACGCGCACGGCTCAACCGCCTCGCAGGCGTCGCTCGGCGCCCGGCCGCAGGTGGACGATCTCGCCCGCGACCGCGACCGCCACAACCGGGTCGTGGCCGAGCCGGTAGGGCACCCGCTCGATCGGTCCGTCCAGCAGCACGAGGTCGGCACGCTTGCCGGGCTCGAGCGACCCCAGCTCCTCGTGCAGGCCGAGCGTCCAGGCGGCGTTGAGGGTGGCGGCGCCGAGCGCCTCGGCCGCCGTCCAGCGGTAGCGGCGCACGCCGAGCCCCATGACCAGGGGCAGCGAGGCGATCGGCGCGGTGCCCGGGTTGAGATCCGTGGCGAGCACGCAGATGGCGCCGGCGTCGAGCAGCGCGCGGCCGGGCGCGGCGCGCTCCTCGCCCATCAGCTCGGCGCCGGGCAGCAGCACCGCCGCGCAGTCGGCGCGCGCCAGCGCCGGCAGGTCCGCCGGGTCGAGGCAGGAGAGATGGTCGACGGAGCGCGCGCCGGCCGCCAGCGCCACCGGCACCGAGCGGTGGGTCGCGAACTGCTCGACGTGCGCGCGCAGGGCCAGCCCGTACCGACGCGCCAGCCCGCCCATCCGCTCCAGGTGGTCGTTGGTGAACGCGATCGACTCGACGTAGAGGTCGAGCGCGCGCGCCTCGCTGCCCGCCACCACCTCCGGCAGCATCGCCTCCACCTCGTCCAGCCAGCCGTCGGCGTCGAAGCCCGCCGGCAGGGCGTGGGCCAGGAGCGCGGTGACGGCCGTCCGCTGGCGCACGCGCCGCCCCAGCACGGAGGCCAGGCCCAGCTGCCGCAGCTCGCCCGCCCGGGAGAGCCCGTACCCGCTCTTGCACTCGAAGGCGGTGGTGCCCAGCCGCAGCATCTCGTCGGCGAGCCCGCCCGCCTGCTGCAGCACCTCCTCGTCGGGGGCCGCCGCCAGCGCGCGCGCCGAGGAGGCGATGCCGCCGCCGGCCCGGGCGATCTCCTCGTAGGAGGCGCCGGCGATCCGCATCGCGTACTCGCCGTCGCGCCAGCCGGCGAAGGGCAGGTGGGTGTGCGCATCGACCAGGCCCGGCACGAGCGCCAGGCCGGTCGCGTCGAGCCGCAGGTCGGCGGCCGGATCGTCGTCCAGCGCCGCGATCAACCCGTCCCGGCAGCTGAGGCTGCCCGGCTGGAGCCGCAGCCCGGCGGTCCGCCCGCCGCGCAGGTGGGGGAGGCCGCGCTCCCCGGGCGCCAGCACCTGCAGCGCGCCGTCGATCGACAGCGAGCTCACCCTGGCTCGGGATCGAGCATCGGCATCCTGAT
>JAWVEW010000450.1:0-4096 GCA_033856495.1 Miltoncostaeaceae bacterium
CTGCGCGAGGCCGGCGCCGCCGAGGTCCACCTGCGCATCTCGAGCCCCCCCGTGCGCTGGCCCTGCTACTACGGCATCGACCTGCCCGACCGCGACGAGCTGATCGCCGCGACCCACACGCTGGACGAGGTGCGGGACGCCGTGGGCGCCACCAGCCTCGCCTACCTCTCGCTGGACGGGCTGCAGCGGGCGCTGGGCCGGCCGGCCGGGCGCTACTGCCGGGCCTGCTTCACGGGCGAGTACCCGATCCCGGTGCCCGAGGGCGCTGTCAAGCTGCGCTTCGAGGACGAGGCCGCCGAGACCGACCGGCAGGGCGGCCGCCTCACCCCCGCACCCGCCTGACGGGAGCCATGAGCGACCCGTTCCGCGTGGCGGTACTCGTGTCGGGCGCCGGCACGAACCTGCAGACGCTGATCGACCGCCTCCACCTCGACCCGTCCGAGCCGGTCGAGATCGCGCTGGTGGTGGCGAGCAGCGCGCAGGCCGCCGCGCTGGACCGCGCGCGCGCCGCCGGTGTGCCCACCGACGTCGTCTCCCTCGCCGACCACGCCGACCGGGCCGCCCGCGACCGCGCGCTGGCGGAGGTGGTGGCCGCGGCGGAGCCCGGCCTCGTGGTGCTCGCCGGCTGGATGAGCATCCTGACGCCGGACTTCCTGGACCGCTTCCCCGACCGTGTGATCAACCTCCACCCCTCGCTGCTGCCTGCCTTCCCGGGCATGCACGCCATCGAGGAGGCGCTGGCCTGGGGGGTGCGCGTCACGGGCGTGACCGTGCACTTCGCCGAGGAGGCGGTCGACGGCGGGCCGCCGATCCTGCAGGAGGCGGTACCGGTCGTATACGGTGACTCGGTCGAGTCGCTCCGGGCGCGCATCCGCCAGGCCGAGCACCGGCTCCTGCCCGAGGCGGTGCGGCTCTTCGCGGCGGGGCGGGTCCATCGGGATCCGCAGCGGTCGCGCCTTGTCAACGTCGTCGAGCGGGGAGGAAGCTCCGTGGGGGTCGCGCGCGCGCTGGTGTCGGTGTCGGACAAGACCGGGTTGGAGGAGTTCGCCCGCGGCCTGGTCGACCTCGGCGTGACCCTGGTCTCCACGGGCGGCACGGCGGCGGCCCTGAGCGCCGCCGGCCTGGAGGTCACGCCGGTGGAGGCGGTCACCGGCCAGCCGGAGATCCTCGGTGGTCGCGTGAAGACGCTGCACCCCGCGATCCACGGCGGCATCCTCGCCCGGGCCGGGGTGGCGGAGGACGCGGCCCAGCTCGAGCAGGCGGGGATCGCCCCCTTCGACCTGGTGGTGGTCAACCTCTACCCCTTCGAGGAGACCGCCGGCCGCCACGACGCCCTGCCGGAGGCGGTCGTCGAGCAGATCGACATCGGCGGGCCGTCGATGATCCGCGCCGCGGCCAAGAACCACGCCCGCGTGGGGGTCGTGACCTCCCCCGACCAGTACGGCGAGGTGCTGCAGGAGCTGCGCGAGCAGGGGGCCCTCGGCGAGGAGACGCGCCGGCGGCTGGCGGTGGCGGCCTTCCAGCGCACCGCCCGCTACGACGTCGCGATCGCCAACTGGATGGGCACCGACGACGGCGACTTCCCCCAGGTGCTCCTGACCGACTTCGAGAAGACGCTGGACCTCGCCTACGGCGAGAACCCGCACCAGCGGGCGGCCTACTACGTGGAGCGGGGCACCCGCACCGACCTGCTGTCGCGCGTGGAGCAGCTGCACGGCAAGCCCCTCACGTTCAACAACCTCTTCGACCTGAACTCGGCGCGGGCGCTCGTGCGCGAGTTCGAGCTGCCGGCCTGCGTGATCGTCAAGCACAACAACCCCTGCGGGGTCGCCGTGGCCAGCGACCTCAACCTCGCCTACGAGCGGGCGCTGGCCTGCGACCCGGTGTCCGCCTACGGAGGCGTGATCGTGGTGAACCGGCAGGTGGACGCGGCGCTGGGCGAGCGGCTGGCGTCGACCTTCGTGGAGGTGCTGCTCGCCCCCGGTTACGACGACGAGGCGCTGGCGGCGCTGACCCGCAAGCCGAACACCCGCATCCTCGTCGACCGCGAGCGCCGGCGCGCCAACCCGGGCGAGCGTGACCTGCGGCGGGTGATCGGCGGCATGCTGGTGCAGGACCACGACGGCGAGAGCGAGGATCGCGAGGTGATGCGGGTGGTCACTGCCGCCGCCCCGAACGAGCGCGAGTGGGGCGACCTGCTGTTCGCCTGGCGCGTGGCCAAGCACGTGAAGAGCAACGCGATCGTGCTCGCCAGCGACCTCGCGACGGTCGGGATCGGCGCCGGGCAGATGAGCCGGGTGGACTCGGTCCGCCTCGCGGTCGAGAAGGCCCGCGAGGCTGATCTCGACCTGGCCGGCGCCGCGCTCGCGTCGGACGCCTTCTTCCCCTTCGCCGACGGTCCGGAGGCCGCGATCGCGGCCGGCGCGCGGGTCCTGATCCAGCCGGGCGGCTCGATCCGCGACGCGGACGTGATCGAGGCCTGCGATCGGCTGGGCGTCGCGATGGTGTTCACGGACCGCCGCCACTTCCGGCACTGACCGAGCCCCGCCCCTGACCGACGCCGGGACGATTGGTCGACCCCCCGTTCGGCGGTGTTCAACTTGGACCGACTGCGACCTCGCCCCGGGGAGCGGTATGTAATTTGAAGGTGCTGCGGCGGCTCCCACCGTCGGGCCACGGTGCCCGAGGGGCCGAAGGAGTCACCCATGCCGCGCTCCATCGATCGCGCCTATCGGCGCCGGGAGCGGCTTGCCGCCCTGCTGCTGGCGGGGCTCTTCGTCGTGCTGGTCGGCTTCGCACCCCGTGCGGCCGCCGCCGCCTCCGTCTTCACCCCCGTCGCCGACAGCTACGTCGACGCCTCCCAGCCCGACGCCAGGTTCGGCAGCCAGACCCAGCTGCGCGGCGACGGCTCGCCGGTGGTGCGCGGTTCGCCGCGCAGACGCCGGCGGGCGCAGCGGGCCCGGTCAGCGGCATCCGGGAGTTCGTGGTCGGCACCGGCGGCAACAACCACACCCCGGTGACGGCGCCTGCGGCCAACAGCGAGGTCAGCAACAGCACCACGTTCGGGGTGTTGAGGCTCACCCTTCACGCCACCAGCTACGACTGGGCGTTCGTGCCCGAGGCGGGCGCCACCTTCACCGACGCGGGCTGCGACGCCTGTCATTGAGCCTGGAGGACGACAAGGGATGCCTCGCCCGATCCGCGGCGCGGACGTGGTCGAGGCCGCCGCCCCCTGGCCCTTCGACCACTGAGGGACCGGCAACCCCCCGGTCAGCGGTGAGGGACTCGACGATCGGTTAGCTCGCGGCCAGCAGCTTTCTGGACGTTATGGGGGTGCCGCGGCGGCCGCCCGGACGTCGTGGTGGCGAGTCGCTGACACACGGCTTTGGGGGTCCCGGATGCTCCGCACCGTCGATCGCGCCGGTCGACGCTGGGTGAGGCCGGCTCTCGTCCTGCTCGCGACGCTGGCGGCCCTGCTGGCCGCGCTCGCCACCCGCACGGCCGGCGCCACGCCGCCCTTCACGCCAGTGGCCGACAGCTACGTCGATACCGGCCAGGGCGCGAGGAACTTCGGCACGGCGACCCAGCTCCGGGTCGACGGCTCGCCGGAGCAGCGCGCCTACCTGCGCTTCGATCCCCAGGGTCTGAGCGGGCCCGTCACCAAGGCCACCCTGATGCTCCACACGAACTCGGGCCACGCGGGTGGGTACTTCGTGCACGGGGTGAAAGACGTGACATGGGGCGAGACCACCATCACCGCCGGCAACGCCCCCCCGCTGGACCCGGCCGTCACGGACGAGTCTGGGCCCTTCGCGACCGGCGTCTGGGCGACGGTCGACGTCACGGCGCTCGTCCGGGGCCCGGGCCCGGTCAGCTTCGCGCTCGTGACGCCCGACTCGATCGCGATGAGCCTCGCGAGCCGCGAGAGCGGCGCCACCGCTCCCCAACTGCTCGTGGAAACCTCGGGGTCCGCCGACTCCCAGGCGCCCAGCATCCCCGCCAACCTGCGCAGCACCGCGGTGGCCTCCACCCAGGTGAGCCTGGCCTGGGACGCCGCCACCGACAACGTGGGCGTCACGGGCTACCGCGTCTTCCG
>JAWVEW010000451.1:0-2962 GCA_033856495.1 Miltoncostaeaceae bacterium
AGCTCCTGCTCGACAAGGGGTACGAGGTCTGGGGGATGGTCCGCCGCTCCTCGACCGAGGCCTACGAGCGGATCGAACACCTGCGCGACCGCCTGCGGTTCGTGCAGGCCGACCTGCTCGACCAGCCGTCGCTGACCGCGGCGCTGGTGGAGGCGGAGCCCGACGAGGTCTACAACCTGGCGGCGCAGAGCTTCGTGCCCACCTCGTGGACGCAGCCGGTCCTCACCGCGGAGTTCACGGCCGTGGGCGTCACCCGCGTACTCGAGGCGGTCCGCCAGGTGAACCCCCGTATCCGCTTCTACCAGGCCTCCTCCAGCGAGATGTTCGGCAAGGTGCGCGAGACCCCCCAGAACGAGTTCACGCCCTTCCACCCCCGAAGCCCCTACGGCGTGGCCAAGGCCTACGGCCACTACATCACCGTCAACTACCGCGAGTCCTACGGCCTCTTCGCCTGCTCGGGGATCCTCTTCAACCACGAGTCCCCGCGCCGCGGGCTCGAGTTCGTCACCCGCAAGGTCAGCTACGGGGTGGCGCAGGTGAAGCTGGGGCTGGCCGCCGACCTGCCGCTGGGGAACATCGACGCGCGGCGGGACTGGGGCTTTGCCGGCGACTACGTCGATGCGATGTGGCGGATGCTCCAGCAGGACGAGGCGGACGACTACGTGGTCGCCACCGGGGTCACCAACACCGTCGAGCGCCTGGTGCAGCTGGCCTTCGAGCACGTGGACCTCGACCCCGACGAGTACGTGCGCACCGATCCCGCGTTCATCCGCCCCGCCGAGGTGGACCTGCTGGTCGGCGACGGCACCAAGGCCCGTGAGCGCCTGGGCTGGGAGCCCACCGTGGACTTCGAGGGCCTGGTGCGGATGATGGTCGACACCGACCTGGAGCGCCTGGCGGGCCGCACCGCCGGCGGCCTCGCCTCGTCCGGGCGGGACGAGGCGCACCGGGCGAGCATGCAGTAGCGGGGCCGGCCGGATCGCCCGCGCGGCCCTCCAGCGGTCGCTGCGAGGCCGGCCCGCGACTGCGCCGCGCGACCCGCTCTTGTCGGATTGAGCGGTAACACCCTGCATGACCCTTTTGGGGGATCTTGCCGGGGCCCGAGGGGCCGACACTGATGGGGAAGGCCGACACCGCCCACACGGTTCGGACTCGAAGATTCGCTTCGCGCCTGCGCCGCCCGGCCTCCCCGTGCCCCGCTTCAAAGCGGGGACCTCCTTGGCATGTCTCTCGGCATCGATGCCGGGTCGCGCTCGGAAGGCGGCACTCGCCGCCGCTCGGGCTCGACGGGAGCACGGTCCACGCGTCGAGCATTCCCACCCCCCGCTCGACGCCGATCGTCAGGAGCCCGGCATCGTGCACTCCCTCACCCGAGCCCGCGCCTCGTCCCGGACCGCCGCCCCCGCGGGGCGCTCAGCCTCCTCCTCCTCACGAGCCCGTCGCATGAAGGCCCTCATGGCCTGGGACACGGCCGTCCCCCTGGTCGTCTTCGCGGCGACCTACGGTCATGTGCCGCTGCTCTCGGCGGTGCTGATGACGGTGCTCGCCCCCCTCGCGATCGGCGCCCTGGGCGGCTACCACGATCGCCTGAACCCCTTCGGCTCGGCCATCGCCCTGGTGGGGCGTCTTGCGCTGGTCTCGACCCTCTGCGTCTGGGTCGGCTGGGTCGCGGCCGCCGCGATCGGATCGTCCGCCCGCGTGCTCCTGTTCGCGATGATCTCCGCGGTGATGCCCCTCGGCTGGATCGTGGGCCGCGCCTTCCTGCGCGTCATGCCCCGCAACCGCGAGCGTGTGCTGATCGTCGGCGGCGGCCTGACCGCGGCCCGGGTGGTCGACCTCTCGTTCCGCCACCCCGAGGCGCGGATGCGCGTGGTCGGCTTCGTGGACGCGAACCCGCTCAGCAGGATCGCCGACGGCCTGCCGAACCTCGGCGCCGTGCAGGACCTCGTGGACAAGGTCGTCGGCCATCGAATCGACCGCGTCATCGTCTGCTTCTCCCAGGCCCCCGACGGAGACCTGGTGGACTCCCTCAGGGCGTGCGAGGGCCTCGGCGTGACGGTCAACATCGTGCCGCGCTTCTTCGAGCTCGCCGGCTCGAGCTCCCGGATGACCTCCCTCGGCGGGCTGCCCCTGGTCGACATCAGCCCCCCCGGCGAGCGCCTGATCGAGCGCGCCGCAAAGCGGATCGTGGACATCGTGGGCGCCAGCGCCCTGCTCATCTTGAGCGCCCCCGTCCTGCTCGCGGCCGCAGTCGCCATCAAGCTCGAGGACCGCGGCCCCGTCCTCTACCGCTCCCCGCGCCTCGGCCGGAACGGGGTCGTCTACGAGATGCTGAAGCTCCGCACGATGGTCCAGAACGCCGACCGCGACCAGTTCGAGGCCGCGCGGGCGAAGGCTCTCGTGAGTGGCCAGCTGAAGCACGACCACGACCTCCGGATCACCCGCATCGGCCTTCGGCTGCGCGCCCTCAGCCTCGACGAGATCCCGCAGCTCGTGAACGTGCTGCGCGGCGAGATGAGCCTCGTCGGCCCGCGCTCGGTCCAGCCGAACGAGGCCTACGGCGTCTCCGGATGGCAGATCGCCCGCTTCGCGTCGAAGCCCGGCATCACCGGCCTCTGGCAGGTGCTCGGCCGCAGCGAGCTCGCCTGGGACGAACGTATGGACCTCGACTGCTCCTACACGCGCCACTGGTCCTTCGGCTTCGACCTGCGGATCCTCGCCCGCACCGCCTCCGTAGTCCTTTCCCGGAGCGGCGCGCGCTGATGCAGAGGCGGCCCAGCGCGTCGGCGCCGAGCCGGGATGACGTGGGGATGACCTGACCCCCTGAGATCGGTCCGCTCGCTGCGAGAGTCCCGATGTCCGACAATCGGGCAGGGAGGACACGCACGCGATGACACGCCGCCGCCGGCACACGCCGGAGGAGATCATCGGGAAGCTGCGGGAGGCAGAGCGCCTGCTGGCC
>JAWVEW010000452.1:0-9974 GCA_033856495.1 Miltoncostaeaceae bacterium
GGCCCTGACCAACGCCGCCAAGCACGCGCCGGGCGCGCAGATCGAGGTACTGATCCGGCCCGTCGCCGGCGGCCTCGAAGTCCTCGTGGAGAACGGTGGCGCAGGCGCCCCGTCGTCCCTCGCCGCCACCGGCTCCGGCAGTGGCCTCACCGGGCTGGCTCGCGAGGTCGAGGCCGGAGGAGGGTCGCTGACCGCGGGCCCGGCACCCGGCGGCGGCTGGGCGGTCCGGGCGCTCATCGCCGGCGAGGCGGCGGAGGTCATCCCGCAGAGGTAGCGGGGCGGCCGACGTGATCCTCCGGGATGACGTCGATCTCGCCGTCGCGGGGGACGCGGCGCCGGCCGGCGCGGAGTGGACTTGGGGCAGCCCGTCACCCAGTCCGGAGGGACACCGTGGAGCTCATCAACGCCCTTGCCATCGCCGCCCCGCTCGGCTTCCTGGTCCGCGACCGCCGCCTGAGCCTGGGCGCGTGGCTCGGTATCTGGGCCGTCGTCTTCCCCGTCCAGACCGTCGTCGTGCAGTCGAACGACGAGCTCGACGCGCTCTACTTCGTCTTCAACGCCCTCATCCTCGCCCTCGGCATCGGCCTGAACCTGCTGGGCGCCCACCTGCGCCGGCGCCGTCAGGCGCGGGCCGCGAGCCCGGCGGCGGCGTCCTGACCCCGGGGCCGGGGCGGCGGCCGACCGCCGCCCCGCCGCTGCCGCTCTGCCCCTCCTCAGGAGGTCACCGGCGCGGTGAGGTCGTAGAGCGTGACGCCCCCCACGGTCTGGGCCGTGAAGCTCTGCTGGACCCAGGCGGAGATCTGGGAGGAGACGTCGCTGCCGCCCATGCTCCGGCCGAAGCCGCGGCCGCCGCCTCCGATGAAGAAGTGGATCCTTCCCTGCGCCACGTACCGCTGGAACTGCTGGAGGGTGGGCGAGGGATCGCTGCCGTTGAAGCCGCCGATCGGCATGACCGAGCGCTGGGTGGCGAGCTGATAGCCGGCGGCGGAGTTGGACCCGACCGCCGCCGCCACCCACTCGTACCGGGAGGCGTCCTGCTCCAGCGCGGCCACGAGCTGGGGTGAGGGGGTGCTGCCGCCCAGCAGGCCGCCCTGGCCGCCGGCGGGGCCCTGTCCGGGCAGTCCGCCGGGGCCCTGGCCGCCCGGAATGCCGCCGGCCGGGCCCTGTCCGGGGACGCCGCCGGCGGGGCCCGGGCCGGGGAACGCGCCGGGGCCCTGGCCCGGAGCGCCGCCGCCGGGGAACCGGCCGCGGAACCCGCCCGGACCGCGCATGCCGCCGGGGCCGCCGCCGCCGCGCGCGTCCGGGCCGGCCGTCGGGATGGCGCCGTGGTGTGGCGTCGCGGCCGTCTGCACGCTGTAGGCGGCCGGGCCGGCCAGCAGGGCGACCAGCGCGATCGTCGCTGCGGCGATGGAGACCCTGCGGCCCATCGCCCGCGGCGCGAGGAGCAGCGCCGCGCCCGCGATCCCCGCCACGAGCGTCACGGGGCGCAGCCAGGGCTGCCAGTCGCTGCGGCCCAGCAGGACGAACGCGAGGATGGCGCTGCCCAGCGTGACCGCCGCCATGACGGCGCGGGCGGCGATCGCGTCGCGCCGGGTCCAGAGCAGCTGTCCGCCCATGCCCACCAGCGCGCCGATGGCCGGCGCCAGCGCCACCGCATAGTACTCGTGGATGATGCCCTGGCTGAAGCTGAAGACGGCCGCCGTCACGACCAGCCAGCCGCCCCAGACGATGTAGGCGGCCCGCTCGCGGTCGGCACGCGGCCTGCGCAGTGTGAGCCAGAGCCCGACGGCGGCCAGCGCCACCGCAGCCGGCAGGAGCCACGCGATCCCGCCGCCCCACTGGGCGTTGAAGAGCCGGTCCCAGCCGGTCGGGCCCCACCTCCCAGCCCCGGCCGGGCCGCCGCCGCCGACGCTGCCGGTCTCGTTCCCGGTCAGACGGCCGAAGCCGTTGTAGCCGAAGATCAGCTCCAGAACCGAGTTGCTCTGCGAGCCGCCGATGTAGGGCCGGGCCGAGGCCGGCACCAGCTCCACGATCGCCACCCAGATCCCGCCGGCGGCGACCACCGCCGCCCCCGAGAGGGCGATCTGGCGCACCCGCCGCCAGGCGGAGGTCGGCGCGGCCAGGCCGTAGGCCAGCGCGAACGCCGGCAGCACGATCAGGGCCTGCAGGCTCTTGGTCATGAAGCCCAGGCCCACCAGCGCGCCGGCCAGCACCAGCCAGCGCGTGCTGGCGCCCTCCAGCGCGCGCACGACCGCGTAGGCGGCGCAGGTCAGGAGCAGGACGAGCAGGGCATCGGGGTTGTTGAAGCGGAACATCAGCACGGCCACCGGCGTGAGGGCCATCACCGCGCCGGCAAGGAGCGCGGCCCCCGCCGAGAACCAGCGCCGGACCGTGGCGTAGAGCACGCCGACGGTCGCCACGCCCATCAGGGCCTGCGGGACGAGGATGCTCCACGAGCTCAGGCCGAAGATCCGCACGGGCAGCGCCATCGCCCAGATCGAGAGCGGCGGTTTGTCCACCGTGATCGAGCCGGCGGCGTCGGAGGCGCCGTAGAAGAAGGCCTTCCAGCTCGACGCGCCGGCCTGTGCGGCCGCGGAGTAGAAGTCGTTCGCCCAGCCGCTGGCGCTCAGGCCCACCAGGTAGAGCAGGGCCGTGCCCAGCAGCAGCACGAGGAGCGCCGGGCGCACCCACGCAGGGTCCTCTGCGCGGCCGCGCACCAGCCGCCGGGGGTCCCGCAGCCATCCGGCGCGCGCGCGGCCGCCGCGGTCGACGCCGTCCGCACCGGCCTGGCGCCCGGGCTCGGGCGCCGGCGCAACGAGCGGCGGCAGCGGGGGGCGGGATGGGGGCGGGCCCAGCGGGGGCAGTGCCCCGGCTCCGGAGTGCGTCATCGGGCGGCCTCCTCGATTGGTCGGGGACGGCGCGACGGGAAGACCCACGCGCGGAAGAGCAGGAACCTGGCGAGCGTCGCGACGACGTTCGCGAGCGTGAGCACGGCCAGCTCGACGCCCTGGCCGGCGCCCGGCGCGATGGCGTGCAGCAGCCCGAGGCAGCCCGCGGTCAGCACCAGCGCGATGCCGAGGATCACGAGACCCTGCACCTGGTGGCGGGCCGCGCCGGCGCGGCCGCGCACGCCGAAGGTGATGCGCCGGTTCGCGGCCGTGTTGGCGAAGGTCGCGAGCAGCAGCGCGGTCGCGTTGGCGGCCTGGGCGCCCATGCCCTGGCGCAGGAGCAGGTAGAGGAGGGCGTAGACGCCGGTGCTGATCGCACCGATCGCACCGAAGCGCAGCAGTTGGCGGCCAAGACCGGACGGGGCGGCGGCCACGGAGGCGCGGCGCCGCGGCGCGATCTCCCCGAGCGGGAGCCGGCCCGTGGCCAGGCCGCGGGCCAGGCGCGCGATGCCCTTCAGGTCCGCGACCGCCGTGCCCACGATGTCGACCCGGCTGTCCGGGTCGTCCACCCAGTCCACCGGCACCTCGTGGATCCGCAGGCCGGCGCGCTCCGCCAGCACGAGCAGCTCCGTGTCGAAGAACCAGCCCTGGTCCTCCACCAGCGGCAGCAGGTCGCGCGCACGGTCCGCGCGGATCGCCTTGAAGCCGCACTGGGCGTCGCTGAAGCGGGCGCCGAGCACGGTGTGCAGGATCAGGTTGTAGCCACGGGAGATGATCTCGCGCTTCGGCCCGCGCTCCACCTGGGAGCCGCGGGCGAGGCGGGTGCCGATGGAGACGTCGCTGTGGCCGCTCAGGAGCGGCGCGACGAGCGGCAGCAGGGCGTCGAGGCCCGTCGAGAGGTCCACGTCCATGTAGGCGAGCACGGTGGCGTCGCTCGCGCTCCAGGCCGCACGCAGCGCCCGCCCGCGCCCCTTGGCCGGCAGGTGGAGCGCGCGTACGCCGGCCAGCTCGCCGGCCAGGCGGTCGGCCAGAGCGCCGGTGGCGTCGGTGCTCGCGTTGTCCGCGATCGTGATGCGGGTGGAGAGCGGGAGCCGGGACTGGACGTATGCGTGCAGCCGCCGGACGCTCCGCTCGAGGTCGCGCTCCTCGTTGAAGACGGGCACCACGATCTCGAGGTCCGGCGCGCACACGTCGAGCTCGTGTCGCAGGGATGGCGCTGGGGTGGTCGTCGGCATTCCGCCACCATCGCCGCCGAAGCGAAGAGGCCCGTCGGAGGAGCCGAGGAGATGGCGAGGGAACCCCTGTGGATCTCCTGTGCGGGCCGGGCCCGGGCGAGCCTATGATCCGAGCATGACCGCGCCCGGGCGCATCGTGATCTGTGGCGCTGGGGCCATCGGGGCGTCGGTCGCCTACTTCCTCACCCGACGCGGCGCCCGGCCGCTCGTCGTCGACCGCGCCCGGCCCGCTGCCGCCGCGTCCGGCAAGGCGGCCGGTTTCCTCGCCCTCGATTGGAACGTCGGGACGCCCCTCGACGCGCTGGCGCGCGCGAGCTTCGCGCTGCACCGGGACCTCGCCCAGGTGCTCGGCGCCGAGCGGCTCGGCTACCGGCCCGTGGACGCGCTCATGACCGCCGCGGCCGACGAGGGCGATCTGGAGCGCTACCGGCGTCTCCCGAACCCGGACTGGCTCGACGGCAACGTCGTCGCCCACGAGGTCATCGGAAGCCCCGCGACGACCGCCCAGGTGAACCCGCTCCGATTCACCCAGGCGCTGCTCGACACGGCGGTGGAGCACGGCGCGGAGCTCGCCACGGGCGTCGTCGACGGGCTGTCGTTCGCCGGACCGGGCGGAGCCCTCGACGGGGTCTCCATCGACGGCGCCCTGCACCCGGCCGACGTCGTCGTCCTGGCGCTCGGGCCCTGGACCGGCCAGGCACAGCGTTGGCTTGCGATCCCCCAGGTCTTCGGCTCGAAGGGCGCCAGCATCGTCCTCGCCGCCGAGGTGCCGCCCCAGGCGGTCTTCAGCGAGTTCATGGCTCGGGACGGCCGGCGCAGCAGCCTCGAGGTGTACCCCCGCGCCGGTGGGACGGTCTACGTGAACGGCTATCCCGAGCCCGACGCCCTTCCCGAGGACCCGGACGGGATCGCCCCGAGCGACCGGGCCTGCGACGAGCTGCACCGCATGGCCGGCGTCCACTCGAGCGCCCTGCGCGATGCAGAGGTGCTCGCCCGCGCCGCCTGCTACCGGCCGCTCACCGTCGATGGCGTCCCGCTGATCGGGCCGGTTCCGGGCGCCCCGGGCGCGTACCTGGCCACGGGGCACGCGTCCTGGGGCATCCTGAACGCCCCGGCCACGGGTCGGATGGTGAGCGAGATGATCCTCGACGGCGCCTCGCACTCGGTCGATGCGAGCCCGTTCGCCGTATCCCGCCTTCCCGCCGGCCGCATCTGAGCGGGAGGACGCCGGCGGCATCAGGGCCCGCGATGGGCGCCGGCCGCACCGGGGGCCATCTCGGACGAGGACTGCTGATGGTTCCCGCTAGGCCGTGAGCGTCACGATCACCTGGGCCTTCCCGGCCGTCGTCTTCGTGACGGACTTGATGGTCAGCTTCTTCGAGGGATCCGTCCAGCTGCTTCCGAACGGGAGGGCCGCCTGGATGGCGCTCGCGCCGGGCGTCATGTCCAGCAGCCAGGCCTTGCCGGTGCCGGCGCCGAAGCCGAGCTCGCCGACGTCGAGGGCGCCGTCCGGGCCGCGTGTGATCGACGTGGGCACCGACTGGGCGCCGCCGTTCTTGGGCAGCACGGTGAGCAGCGACACCAGGCCGCGATCGACGTTGACCAGCGTGTTGGCGCCGGCGCTGAAGCCGTTGCGGACGTCCGGGTCGGCGCCGAGGATGCCGTGCAGGTCCATCGCGGCCTCGATGCTCGCCCGCACCGAGCGCAGCTGGATCTTGCGCTGCTGCGCCACGGCCGCGATGCCCGCCGTGAGGCAGCTGCCCAGCGCCACGAGGACCTACTCCACGGGCGTGACGCCGTTGTCCTCGGCGGCGAACTGGAGCGGGTGGTCGGCGTCGTAGGCGAACGTCGTCTTGTGCTGCTGCTCGTCGCCGAAGCCGTAGAAGCCTTCCACGCTGGACTGGCTGTGGGTGCCGCGCCCCCACGAGGTGGTCGCGCGCCACTGGAACTGCGCGATGTCGGGGGTGTCCGCGAGCGCGCTGCGAACGCCCAGCAGGGCGTCGATCAGGTGGGGACGGCGGTCACCACGATGTTGTCCCGGTAGTGGCGGGTCGCCTGATCGAACGGGCCGCCGCAGGTCACCAGCACGAGCCGGGCCCGGCCCCGCAGCGAGTAGACGCTGGTCGGCAGGTTGCGCTTGAGGTAGCGGCGCACGGAGACCACGCGGTACTCGTGGGTCCCGCCGTCGACGGTCGCGACCTGCACCCGCGTCCCGGCCCTCGCCTGGGGCAGCCGGAAGAAGGACCCCGCGCCGGCACGCGCGCTGTCGACGTGGCCGGCGATCAGGATGGAGCCGGAGGTGGCGCCCGGCGCCGCGCCGTCCCTCCACCACCCCGTGCGGCGGACGTTGGGGGGCACGCCGAGGACGCCGTTCGCGATGTCGACCCCCACCGGGGAGACCGGCGCGTCGATGCCGAGGTCGCCGATCCGAATGCGCGTGGGGGCCGGGCCGGCGCCCGCGGGCGCCGCAACCGTGGCCGTCTCCTCGCCGCGACCGGTGGTGATGGCCGGCGCGGCGAGCGCGGTCTCGGCGGTCTCCCCGCAGGCGGTCGTCACCTCGTCCACGACCGGCGAGCCGACCAGGTGCTCGCGATAGGTGTAGAAGCCGGCGGCGTCGACGACCACGCTCGGTGAGGTGATCTCACCGTCGCCGGCGACGGTCACCCGCCCGCTCCAGTAGGGCGCGCCGGTGCAGCGCATCGCCGCCCTCGTGGGGAAGGGGCCGAAGAGCTCCATCTCGAGCGGCGCCGAGGTGCGGCCCAGGCCCTGGACGCGGACCCGGTCCGAGAGGCGGGAGCCCGGGCGGACGACCTCGGCCGAGGCGACGGTGGTCACGACCGGCTGCCCGCGCGCGAGCGTCGTCTCCGCGACATCGCCGCAGGCCGTGGCGGCGGCGTCGTTCGCCGGCGCGCCCGCGATCGACTCCCGGTAGGTGTAGTAGCCGGCGCTCTGGAGCTGGACCGGCGCCGTCGTGTAGGTGCCGTCGCCCTGGGCCACGAACGATCCGGTCCAGTAGGGGGTGCCGGAACAGACGATGTCCTGGGGGGTTGGGAACGGGCCCCAGAGCTCCACCTGCACCGGCGCGCTGACGGCGCCGAGGCCGCTCACGATCACCTGGTCGGTGATGCTCGCCCCCGGAGCGGTCTGCTGCGCGCTGACCGCGGTCGTGATCCCGGGCGCGGCCACCGCGATCGTGGTCTCGGCGACGTCGGCGCAAGCTGTCCCCGACGCCCGCACGAGCCCGATGGCGTCGATCGACTCGCGGTAGGTGTAGTAACCCGCCACCGTCAGCGTGAACGGCGCGGTGAGGTACTGCCCGTCGCCCTGCGCGTCGACCGTGCCCGTCCAGATCGGCGCTCCGTCGCAGCTGATCCTGTCGGGGCTGGGGAACGGGCCGTAGAGCGCGGCCTTGATCGCGACCTGCTCTCCGGCGAGGCCCTGGACGATGACCGTGTCCGTGACCGCCGTCCCCGGACGGACGCTCGCAGAGCTCACCGCCGTGGTCACGCGCGGCTGCACCTCGACCCTGAAGGTCTCGGTCGGCTCCGCGCATGGCGTCGTCGCGCCCAGGTGGTCGGCATCCCCGGGCACGACCAGCACGTAGGTGTACCAGCCCGGACCATCCATCCTGGTCGGGGGCGTCGTGATCGTCCCGGGTCCCGCCGCGGCGAACGACGTCTCGGCCGCCGGCGGCTGGTCGCAGCGGATCGCGTCGGCGGAGCGGAAGGGCCCGTACGTCCGCAGGGTCACCGTCGCCCGCCAGCCGCTCGACACGCCGCCGATCGTCACCCTGTCGCTTGCCACCTCACCCGCCAGGAGCACCGCGGGAGTGGCGGCGGACGAGACCGTGATCTGCCCCTGCGACACCGGTGCGCTGACCTGGAACGACACGCGCTGTGAGCCCGGCGCGACGAGGCGCTGTCCGTTGCGCGCGGCTGCCGGAACGGTCGGGGTGAAGATCCGGGGCATGGTCGAGGGGAGGGCCTCCGTGGTCACGCCGACGCGCACGCCGGTCGCGTCGGTCGGGACGAGCGGAACCTGAGCGACGCCCGCGGTGCCGGTCCTCACCTGGGCCGGCAGCCCGCCGGCGCCCCGGCCGGCCAGCGTGAGGCGCAGGTTCGGAAGCGCGTGGCCCTCGGCGGAGAGGACGCGGATGGTGGCCGAGGCGGGCTTCCCCACCGTCAGCCCCGTCGAGAGCTTCGTCTCGATCCGGTACGGGCCGTGGAAGCGCGACGCGTCACGATCGATCCGCTCGTGGAGCGCCGCGACCCTCGGGTTCAGCGCACTGGGGTCGACCTCCCCCGGCTCCCCGTCGCCCATGAGGCCGTGGACGTAGAGCATCACGGCGGCCTGCTGGTCGGCGTTCGCGCTGCGGCCGTAGCTCCAGACGGCGTAGGCCATCTTCTGCTGGCTCTGCAGCGCCACCGCCCGGCCGTCGCGGTTCTTCAGCGCCCCGCCGGTCGTCTCCCTGAAGCGGTAGTCGGGCGAGGGGTACCAGAACCGGAGGTCGATGCAGAAGGTGTGGGCCTCGCCCGGGACGGCCCCCCGATAGTCGCCGAACCAGCGCAGGCCGTACCGGTAGCGCTGGTAGAAGCCGACGCCGGTCGTGTTGCACGTGTCCCGGCCCACGGCGGAGCACGGGTCGTTCTGGTTGGGCGGCTCACGCGCCAGCCCGGCCGTCGGCGCCGCGATGAGCAGGAGCGCCGAGAGGACGAGGCCGGCCAACACGGACGCCGCGCGCATCCGCGGCACACTAACGCCCGCGTCGCGGAGGGGCTACGGCACCCGCGCCGATCCCCGAGCGCTAGGGCCGGCTGCGGAGGATCCGCTCGAACGGGTCGGAGTAGCCCCGAAACGGGCGCGGAAAGGCTGCGCTCGCGCGCGCGACGTTGGACCTGGTCACGACCGCGACGGGTGCGTCGACTCTCACCGGCAGCCGGGCTCCGCGGGCCGCCGCGACGCACGCCTCGACCGCCATCTGGCCCATGACGTACGGATACTGCGAGACGGTGGCGCTGATCGACCCGGCGCGAACGGCATCGAGCGCCTCGGGAATGCCGTCCAGGCCGATGATCGTGACGTCACCGGTCTTGCCCGCCGAGCGGAGCGCATCGGCAACGCCGAGCGCCATCAGGTCGTTGACGGCGAAGAAGCCCGAGAGCCGCGGATGCGTGTGGAGGATTCGCCCGGCGGCGGCCTCGGCCGTGGTGCGAACGTAGTCGGCGTCGACCCGCGCGACCACTCTCACGCGCGTCCCCCGGATCCCACGCTCGAATCCGCTCAGGCGGAGTCGGCTGTTGACGCTGTCGGCCACGCCGCCCACGAGAGCGACGGTCCCTCCGCCCCGAAGGAGGGAGGCCATCCTGGCGCCGGCAAGCCTGCCGGCCGCGAAGTCGTTGGTTCCGATGTAGGTGCTGATGCGAACCCCGGCGCGCCCCGCGGCCGAGGCGTCGATCGGGCTGTCGACGTTGACGATCGGCCGGCGCGCACCGCGCAGGGCGGGCACGAGGTTGGTCGCGCTGATCGGGTTGACCACGTAGCAGTCGTCCCTGCCGGCGACGAGCGCGCGGACGAGCGCTGCCTGGCCGTCGAGATCGGCGTTGCTCGGCACCGACCGGACGGAGGCGTGCGCCCCGCGTCGCCCCGCCTCGGTCCTGACGCCTTCATAGATCGCGACGAAGAACGGGTTGTCGAGCCCCTTCAGTACGACGCCCATGCGAACCGAAGCGGGTTCGGCTGCAGCAGCACTCGCGGCGAGCAGGATCACCGAAACGGCGGCAGTCGCGATCGGCCAAACCTTAACACCGACCTCCAGGTCGACCACGCCCACGCTAGTGCATCCCGGAGACGA